>JAAZAR010000096.1 GCA_012514235.1 Actinomycetota bacterium | reverse complement strand
TGAAGACGCCGAGCGTGGCCAGGTTGGCGGCCACGGCGAGGGTGAGCCAGCGGCGGGCGGCCGGCCGAGAGCTGCGCCGCCCGCGAAGCGCCCGGTACACCTGCACGCCGAGCCCCTGGTTCACGAGCGTCGCACCGACGAGCAGGAAGACGAGCCGCCAGTCCCACCAGCCGTAGAACACGTAGCTGGCGGCGATGATGAACCACTTCCACAGGCGCAGCCGCGGCATGAGCGCCCAGTTGAGCACGTACACGACGAGGAAGAAGATCGCGAACGTGATGGTCGGGAAGAGCACGGAGCCGCCTGTCAGTCACCCGGGATGCCGGAGCCGCCCGGCGGCCCCACCTGCTGCCATGCGGATGCTACACCAGCGGCGCGGGGCGGCGAAGCGCCCGCGGATGGGCGTCCCCGCTGCAGACCGCGCCGGCGGGCCTTGACAGACCACGGCGCGGTCGCGAGGCCTTCTCAGGGCGTCGGCGGCGCCCCGTCCGACGCCCTGGGCGACGGCGACCGCGCCGCCGGCCCCACCGCCTCGCCCTTCTTGGGGAACCATTCCTTCTTGATGGCGTCGAGCACGGCGTCGGCGACGATCAACCCACCCGCATACGTGAGGTGCTCCCCGTCCTGCTCGCGGGCCTGCACAGTCTCGCCGTCCACGCCCCGCAGGTACTGGGAATAGGCGCCGTTCTTGGAGAGCAGCGAGTAGGCGTCGATGTACTCGACCCCGAACGTCTCCTCCGCCACGCTCCGGTAGATGTCGTTCAGGAGCTTGATCTGCCTGTCGTACGACGAGTCCGGCATGACCGGCTGTCCGATCCAGTACACGCGGCGTACGCCCCCCCGGTACAACAGGGCGATGACGTCCTCCACGCGCCTGCGGTACTCCTTCTTCCAGCCGTCGGTGCCGAACTGGTGGATCTTCCCCGACGCCGTCTGCACGGCCTGGTTGTCGTTGGCGCCGAACATCACGGCCACGGCGCCAGGATCGAACCCCTTGATCTGCTGCTGGAGCTGCGCCGGCCAGTTGAAGAAGTCGGGCCGGCAGAGCCCCGTCGAGATGTGGTAGTCCAGCTTGGGCTTGATCAGCTTCGTCCTGGTGGACAGGTTGGTCAGCGCCATGCCGGGCAGGCCCATCATGGAGTCTCCGGCGATGTAGAGATGCAGCGGGTGACCCTTGAACGGCTTGGGCAGCGGCTTCTCCTGGAGCGTCTTCCTGGGCTTGTCGCTCTTGTCGCCCTCGCCCTCCGGCCCCAGCGGAGACACGACCACGACTGCCGGCGCGTCAGCGGGACCGGGGTCGGGCTTGCCGAGCGCGTCCGCGGTGTAGCGCGCCGGACGATCGAGGAGCAGCCAGTGGCTCACCGACGCCAGCGGGCCCACCAGGGCGAGGCGGAAGCTGCGCTCGGTGCCGAACGGCATCTCGAGCGCGGTCTTCTTCATCGCCGGCGCGTTGAGCAGCGCGCCGAGCGCCAGCGCGACCAGCATCGCCACGAGCGCGCTGGCGGCGGTGCGCCGCCGGCGGACGTAAGGCATGCCGGCGGGGCGGCCGTCGCCGGGCTCGCGGTCCGCGCCCGCGGAGCCATCGGGCCGCGCGCCGTTCGGCCGCGGGTCCTGGGCGTCTTGGCGACGCGCTTCTGTACGGTCGTCGGTCATCAGAACTTGAAGTAGAGGAAGGCCGCCGGGCCGGTCGGCCCGAGGATGTCCAGCAGCATGAGACCGACCGCCAGCACCACGCCCTGCAGCACCGGGTTCAGCACCGAGAACCCCGCTTCGCCCCGCTGCCACAGCGCCCGCGGCACGTACTGCACGCCGATGCCCGCGACGATGGCGATGAACACGCCGGGCGTGACGGCGGCGCCCACCGTGCCCCAGCTCTGGAACAGCCGGCCGATCACGGCCAGCGCCGCAGAGAAGCTGTCGGAACGGAAGAAGATCCAGGCGAAGGTGACGAAGGCGAACGTGAGGATGCGCGGCAACCAGACTCCGTGCCACGGATCACGGTCGTACTCGAGCGGCGGTTCGACCACGGAGGAGGGCGACGGCGCCGTGGCGACGGCGGGCACGGGCGACGAGTCCGCATCCACGGGCGAGCGCGGCGCCGCGTCCGCGAGCCCGACCGACTCCAGTGCCAGCTCGCGCCGCTGGCTCTGCACCAGCAGGGCGCGCTGCTTGCGCCCGTCGACGCGCGCGTGCTCCACGATGAGCGCGCCGCCGTACAGGGCCCCCCAGAAGATGAACGTCCAGCCGGCGCC
The DNA here is from genome assembly GCA_012514235.1 of Actinomycetota bacterium. Taxonomy (GTDB): domain Bacteria; phylum Actinomycetota; class Thermoleophilia; order UBA2241; family UBA2241; genus CAIXSE01. The sequence goes on along the minus strand of JAAZAR010000096.1, from coordinate 33,939 downwards.
GTGCCACAGGCCGCCGAGGACCATGGTGAGCATCAGGTTCACGTAGGTCCTCGACTGCCCCTTGCGGTTGCCGCCGAGCGGGATGTACAGGTAGTCCCGCAACCAGCGCGAGAGCGTCATGTGCCAGCGGCGCCAGAACTCCTGCACCGAGCGGGCCGTGTACGGCCTGTCGAAGTTGTCGGGCAACTCGAACCCGAGCAGCAGGGAGACGCCGATGGCGATGTCCGCGTAGGCGCTGAAGTCGCAGTAGATCTGCACCGAGTAGCCGATGATGCCCAGCAGCACCTCGATGGACGAGTACTGCCCCGGCGTGGTGAACACGCCGTTGACGAGCGAGGTCGCGAGGTAGTCGGCGATCAGCATCTTCTTGATGAGTCCGCCGAAGATGAGGAAGAAGGCCCGCGCGGTGTCCACGTTCCGTGGATCACGCGGGCCCCGCACCTGCGGCAGGAACTCGGAGGCACGGGCGATGGGGCCGGCGGCGAGGTACGGGAAGAAGGCCACGTACACCGAGAAGTCGAGCAGCGAGGCGGGCCGCAGCGTCCCCCGATAGACGTCGATCACGTAGCTCAGCACGCGGAAGGTGAGGAACGAGATGCCCAGCGGCAGCACGATGCGCAGCAGCGGCAGGTCGGCGTTCAGGTTCAGGGCGCCGAGGAAGTTGACCACGGACGTGACGAAGAAGCCGTAGTACTTGAACCAGCCCAGCACGCCCAGGTTGGCGGCCACGGCGGCGGCGAGTGCCCACTTGGCGGATGCGCTCTTCGGCGGCAGACCGGCGATCCAGAGCGCGAAAGCCTGGTTGGCCGCGGCGCTGAGCACGAGGAGCAGCACGAATCGCCAGTCCCACCAGCCGTAGAAGACCATGCTGGCGATGAGCATGAACACCTTCCACGCCCGCTGCCGGGGCATCAGCAGCCAGTTGCCGATGAAGGCGAGCAGGAAGAAGACGGCGAATGTGATCGTCGGAAACAGCATGAGGCGGCCCGGTCCCCCAGTCTAGGGGAGGGGACGGCCGGTCGCCAGCCGGGGGTTCGCTGCGGCCAGACGCGCGTGCCCCCGGGGTCCCCGGCATCACCTATCATGGCGCCATGCAGCCGCCGGTGGAGACCCAGAACGTGCTTCGGGACGGCTTCGTCGAGTTCGCCTACGGCGACCCCGATCCCGCGGTGCTGCCGGTCGAGCTGCTGCGCGAGGCGGCCGACCGCCTGCTCCGGCGGTCAGACGCCGCCGGAGCGCTGGCGTACGGTCCCGACCTGGGACCCCGGGCACTGCGCGACGCCATCGTCGCCCGCTCCGCGGAACGCGAAGGCCTCGGTCTCGGCGCCGACCAGATCCTGGTGAGCGGGGGCAATTCCCAGGCCCTCGGGCAGGTGCTCACCGACCTCACGCGGCCGGGCGACGCGGTGTTCGTCGAGATCCCGACCTACAGCCTCGCCCTCGGCGTGCTCGCCGACCACCCGGTCGAGGTGAACGGCGTGCCGATGGACGACGCCGGACTCGACGTGGACGCGCTCGAGGAGGCCGTTCGGCGGGCGCGCGGCGCCGGCAGGCGGGCGCGCCTCCTGTACACGGTCCCGACGTTCCACAACCCCGCCGGCGTGAGCCTCGCCCTCGAACGGCGCGAGAGCCTTCTCGAGCTCGCGCGCCGCGAAGGCCTCATCCTGGTCGAGGACGACGTGTACCGGGAGCTGGTCTTCGAGGGCCAGGCGCCGCCGGCCCTCCGCGCCCTCGACCCCGAGGCTCCTGTGGTGCGGCTCGGCTCGTTCGCCAAGACACTGGCGCCCGGCCTGCGGGTGGGATGGATCGACGCGCCGCCTGAGCTGTTCGAGATCGTCAGCGCCGACGGCGTCCTCGAGAGCGGCGGCTGCGTGAGTCAGTTCTCGGCCTCGCTCGTCGCGGCGTTGCTCGAGGCGGGCGTGTACGACGACCACGTGGTCACGCTGCGCCGCACCTACGCAGCGCGCCGCGACGCGCTCGCCGGCGCGCTGCGCAAGGAACTGCCGGCCGGCTGCTCGTTCACGGTGCCGGCCGGAGGGTTCTTCCTGTGGGTGCGTCTCCCCCGCGGATTGACCGCCAGCAAGCTCCTGCCCGTCGCGGAGCGGCATCGGGTCGGGCTCGCGCCCGGCCACCGCTTCTGCATCGACGGCGACGACCGCCACCTGCGGCTCCCCTTCAGCCTGTACGACGCCGCGAGCCTCGCGGAGGGCGCTCGGCGCCTGGCAGCCGCGATCGGAGAGGCGATGGCCGGCGCGTCGTGACCGACGACGCTGGCGGACCCTGAACGGCCGAGGAGTACGGGAGCGGGGCTAGCGCCCGCGCCGCCCGGCCTGCGCGCGCGACGTGCGAGACCCGTCCGCCGGCCCCCCGGGACCCTCGTGATCCCGCCTGTCCCGGTGGCCGTCCAGGTGCGGCAGCGACAGGTGAGGCTTGCCGCCGATGACGTCCCACAGCATGTGCTTGCGCCGCTCCCACTTCTGATGGAAGCCCTGGTCGCGGCGCAGGGCGCGTTCGAGCTTGCCCGGGCTGTCCTTGTACCGCCAGCGCGCCCACGGCGAGCCCGGCTTGCCGAGCCTCAGCGCTCCGACGAACGCCACGGGGGGCACGAAGATGCCCACCGTGCCGACGAACAGCTTGCCCTTGAGATAGCAGACCACGACGAAGAGCGCGCCGCTCAGCACCAGACAGAAGAAGACCCACCGCGACAGGGTGATGTAGTCCCCCAGCGAGCTGAACGTGGCGGGCAGCAGGCCGGTGAGGAGCAGCGTCATGAACGTGATGCCGAGGATCACGGCGTCGATGCTCTTGCGGCCCTCGCCGGTCCAGTAGACGTCCTCCAGATGCAGGATCAGCGCGAACTCGTCCAGCGTGAGCGCCGCGCCGCAGCCGAAGGCGAAGGCGATCACCTCGACCCAGGGGCTGCCGGGCTGCAGGGCGAACTCGAGGATGCCGGCCACCACCATCGCGACGATCCCGAACACGGAATGGTGGATGTGCAGCCCGCCCGGCGTGACCACGCTGCTGATGCGCAGGTGCGAACGGCCGTGCCGGCGCGTGAGGCGCGTGTTGAGCCGGACGATCAGAAACGTCACGATGAACCCGACGAGGAGCAGGAACAGCGACCGCTTGGCGTCGTCGAGCACGTGACCCGGGATGGCAGCGAACAGGAGGGTCATGGCATCCCGCATTATCCCCGCGGTGACCCGATGCGACTACCGCCGCCCTCGGAGAGGGACGTCAGACGCCCGAAGGAGACGCAGACGGCGAGCCCTTCGTCGTCTCCGACCCCGGCGGCGCCCAGTCGGCCCTGATCGCCTCGTACACCTCGCCGGCGAGCCGTTCCTGCGCCTCCACGGTGAAGTGCACCTGGTCGGCCAGCCTGAGGGAGGCGTCGAAGGCGCCGCCGGACGTCGTGAAGAGGTCCCAGATGTCGATGTACTCGGCTCCGGGCCGCTTCTCGCACTGCTTCTCGAAGACCCTGTTGATGAGGCGCATGCGCGAGTTGCGCCACCCCTCACCCATGATCGGCATGCCCACCCAGTACACGCGGCGAGCGTCGCCCTCGAGCATGGTGTCGATGATGTCGCCCACGCGGTCCTCGTAGGCCTGCTTCCACTCCATCGTCCCGTAGTGGATCCACTGGCCGTCCCGCCAGATCGATTGCGTGTCGTTCGTGCCGATCATCAGGACCACGGCGTCCGGCTTGGAGGACGAGGACACGGTCTCCATCTGGTGCTGCCAGTCGAAGAAGTCGTAGCGGCAGATGCCGCTCGATTCCTTGTAGTAGGTGGTCGGCTTGAAGCCGGCGACGCTCTTGAGCATCGGCTCGAGCGCCCAGCCCAGCTCGCCGCCCATGGAGTCGCCCCCTATCCACACGCGGACGGGGTCCGTCGCGCTGGCCACCCACACCTCCGGCGGAGGCTCGGTGGGTGTGGCCTTCGGCGACGGGGACCCCGCGATGGCGGCGGACCCGTCTGCGCTCTGACCGGCCGCTCCGGCGGGCTCGTCGCCGCCGCGGCCGCGAAGGACGACGAACGCGACGACCGCCGCCGCGACGACGAGAACGCCGATGAGCGCAAGCAGGCGCAGCCGGGCCTGCTGCCTGCGACGACGGCGGTCACGCCTCGAGGGCGACGAGTAACGGGTGTAGGGGCCGTTCTGCATGGCTCAGGGAGACCTCGTGCGAGTGTACAGCAGCAGGGTTCGCCCGCGGCCCGCAGAGACCTGCCTGGTCCGGCCCGGGGCGCCGGCGGGAGACTCCGGTCCGGCGCTCGTTCCCGCCGGGGCGCCGGTGGGATACAGTTCCGCTGATGGACGAGCCCGACGCCAACGCCAGCAGCAGCGCCACGACGCACCGCGCGGATCGGCGGCCCCTCCGCGCCGAGTCGCCGCGCTTCGCCGACAGCTTCGGACTGGTCCTGCTGCTGCTGGTCTCCAGTTACTTCGTCCTCGCAGGGGCGGGCGACGGCACGATCGGCCGCGTCGTCTCCGTCGTGATCCTGGCGGCGACCACGTGGCTCGCCCTCCGGGCCGCCCAGGTCAGGCGTCACATCATGCGTATCGCCCTGGCCGTCATCCCGCTGGCGACCGTCGTCGCGGCCGTGCTGATCGTCGTCGGCAGCGAGGAGACGGCGAGCATCGTCAACAGGGTCCTGATCATCCTGCTCGTCGTCGTCGCGCCGGTGGCGATCCTCAGGCGTCTCGTGGAGCGGCCGGTCATGAGTCTCAACGCGTTCTACGGCGCGGTGTGCGTGTACCTGCTCATCGCCATGTTCTTCGCCACCGTCTACGGCCTCACCGCGGTCATCGGCGACCGGCAGTTCTTCGCCCAGCTCAGCGTGCCTCCCAAGGACACGCCCACCGTGGACTACCTCTACTTCAGCTTCGTCACCATCACCACGACCGGCTACGGCGACCTCACGGCGGTGACCACGCTAGGTCGCCTGACGGCCGTGATGGAGGCGATCTTCGGACAGCTCTACCTGATCACGGTCGTGGCGCTGGTGGTCCAGGACCTGAGCCGGCGGCGGATCGGGCACCGCACGGACGACCAGCCGCGGCGGGATGCCGGGCGCGCGACCGACCGTGACGCAGACAGTGCGACGGGACCGCCCGGCGACGGGCCGGCGCCGGGCGGCGGGGCCGGCCCTCCGGCGGACGGGGGTGCCGGCCCGGCGACGGACTGACCGCGGGCCGGATCACCGGCCGTCCCGCGTCCGGCCCGGCCGGGCCCGGTCAGTCGTCCCGCGGCTCGGATCCTGCGGCGGCACCGGGCGAGATGCCGCGGCGCTCCTCCTCGAGCTCCCTGCGCCTCTCCTTCTCGATCAGCTGCCGCTCACGCGCCGCCTGCCAGAGGAAGACTGCCAGCCCGCCGATGACCGCGGCACACGCCAGGCCCAGAGCAAGGATGTCGCTCTCACCGTCCCAGGTGAGCGCCCAGCCGAGGAAGATGACGGCGATCGCCACGACGACCACGCCGGCCAGCAGTTCCTTGAGGTTGCCGAGGTCGCGGATGCGGAGCCAGGCCGGCATGGGGACCCGGTCGTCCACGAAGAGGCTGTACAGGCCGAGGGCGAGGACGTACAGCACCATGGCCAGCAAGGCGTAGTCGGCCTGCTTGATCAGCTTGCCGATCATCTCGTTCTGGCTCACGCCGCCCCCGAGGCCGTCGAGGATCGCCGTGACGGTGGTGACGATCGTCGAGACCATCACCGCCATGAAGGCCAGGAACAGGATGACCGTCGCGACCAGGACGAAGAAGCGGCTGGACGCCACCATGCGGGCGATGACGCCGGACTGCTGGCGCTCCGTCAGCTCGGGCCGCTCCTCAGCCATCGGGGCTCATCCGCGTCCCTGGAGCGCGCGGCGCATGGAGAGTGCCTGCACGACCGCGCCGATGCCGAACAGCAGCGCGGCGAGGCCGACCAGGACCATGAGCAGCGTCACCGTGGGCCCTGGCCAGATGATGAAGACCAGGCCGATCACGGCCAGCACGGCGCCGACGCCGACCACCGCGCCGTAGCCGTCGGCCCGCGCGGAGATGGCGGCGACGGCGACGGAGATGCCGCTGATGAGGAACGCGAGGCCGACGATCACGGCCACCGTCTTGACCGACGCCTCCGGCCACGCGATGAGCGCGACGCCGGCGATGATGGCGATGACGCCGGCGATGATGCGGCCCGTCCGGCCGCTGCCGCCGAGGAAGAACTGGAGGATGCCGGCGAAGAGGAGGAACAGGCCGGCGAGGATCGCCACCAGCCGCACGCTGCCCCAGATGTTGGCGAGGACGAGGATGCCGAACACCGCTGCGACGATGCCTACGGCGAGAACGAGACCCCAGGCCCCGCGCGCCGCCTGCCGGCCGTCCACGATGACCACGGCCTCGTTCACGACCTCGGGCCGGGGTGTGTCCGGCCGGTTCTGCTGGTCACTCATTGTCTAACCCCCTGTCTGTGCGGCCTCGCCGCTGCGGCCGCCGCCGGAGAATCTATTCCCCGAGCACCTTGATGATGAGTCTCTTGGAGCGGCGGCCGTCGAACTCGCAGTAGAAGACGGCCTGCCACGGGCCCAGGTCCAGGCGCCCCTCCGTGACCGGCACGATGACCTGGTGGTGGACGAGCAGGTTCTTGAGGTGGGCGTCGCCGTTGTCCTCGTACCCGCCGCGGTGATGCCGGTAGTCGCCGGGGTCGGGGAGCAGCTGGCGGGCCACGTCGTCGGCCGGCGGACGCCAGGACGGCGGCGCCAGCTTGTCCAGCCACTCGAGCGCGTCGGCCTGGATGCCCGGCTCGTCGTCGTTGATCCAGACGCCGGCGGTGATGTGCATGGCGGCGACGAGGACCATGCCCTCGCGGATGCCGCTCTCGTCGACCGCGGCCTGCACGTCCTCGGTGATGCGCACGAACGCGCGACGCTCCTCGATGTGGAAGGTCTTGTAGACGGTGTGGGCCTTCATGCGAACCTCAGCTCTCGTCGTCAGTGCGGCGCGCGAGGCGGATGAAGCGGACGTCGAGGCCCGCGTGGCCGCGCTCCACGATGGCGACGGTGGGGTCGTCGTCCTCGAAGTGAGGCGCGCTCGCGGAGCCGGGATTGAGATGCAGCGTGCCGTCCATCCACTCCACGGCCGGCAGATGGTCGTGGCCGCAGACCACGAGGTCGGGCAGCTCGCGTTTGCCGATGCCGTCGATCTTGCCGAGCGAGAGGCGCTTGAGCAGGCGCTTGCGCTTGTGCCCGACGACGAAGCTGATGCCGCCCGCCGTACCGGCGACCTCCCGCGGCAGCTTGCCGAGCTTCCCGTCGTCCATGTTGCCGGCGACGGCCGTGACGGGCGCGATCTCGGCGAGCGCCTCCAGGATGCGCCCGTCCATGACGTCGCCGGCGTGGATGATGTGGTCCACGCCGGCGAACTCCTCCAGCACCATCGGATCGAGGTAGCCGTGAGTGTCCGAGATCACTCCGATCCGTGCGCCCGCCTGCGACTTCGCCATCACCCCCCCCCGAACAGCCTGTGCGGCCGTATCATCCATCGCGGCCGCCCCCAACGCCAGTAGTCCCCGCCCCCGTCCGTCTCCGAACCTGACCTGGCACGGACGTCGCCGGATGCGAAGACTTCATGGATGAGACGCCGGGTGGTGAGGACGGCCGGTCCGACGTCGCGGCCGTCTCCCCGGGGCGCTCCTACAGGGGGTCGCCGGTCACGCCCGGCCCCGACCATTCGGAGCCGAAGTGCTCCTGCGGCGGCGCCGCACCCAGCGCCGCGTGATGCGCGTGGCCCCTCAGAGCCTCCTCCACCGCGAGCACCTCGCCCGGGCGCAGCATGACGGTGTGCACATCCGGTTCGAGCGCCGCGGCCTGCGCCTTGAACAGGAACGGGGCGCGGCGATGGAAGTCGGGCCGGAAGCGGAAGAGTGCGGTGCCGGGCAGATGGTAGGTGCCCCAGTGGATCGGCACGACGAGGCGCGGGCGCAGCAGTTCCATGGCCCTGATCGCATCTCTGGGGCTCATGTGCTTGAACTCGGGCATGAGCGGTCCGATGCCGGCGATCGGCAGCAGCGCCACGTCGAGGCGCTCCCGCCACACGTCGGCGATGCCGGAGAAGAACCCCGTGTCGCCGGCGAAATAGAAGCTGTGCGACCCCGAGACCACGTAGCCGAGGCTCGGGGTCCTCGCCGCCAGCGGATGCCGCGTGCCGCGGTGCCTGGCGTCCGTGCCGACCACCTCGAGTGCTCCGATGCGCACGCGCTCGCCGGGCTCCATCTCGTGGATCTCCTTGAAGCCGCGCCAGCGCAGGGAGAGCCCGGCGCCCACCGGTGCGAGGACCGGCGTATCGCGGCGGAACAGCCGCAGGGACCGCGGGTCGTAGTGATCCAGGTGCAGGTGCGAGATGAGGATCGCGTCCGGATCGACGAGCGGCTCGGTGAGCGGCTGGGGGACGCGGCGGTAGAGCGGTCCGACGAGCCGCCGCAACACGGGATCGGTGACGATGCGCACGCCGTCCATCTCCATGACCGTGGAGGCGTGCCCCAGGAAGAGGACCCGCGACCCCGATGGCAGAGGACGGGCGCGGGCCGGCATGGTCTCGATACGTGCGTCCATTCCTCAAGGGTGTGGCCGCTGCGGCCTCCCGTCAAACCGGGCCGACGGCGAGCGACAGACCGGCCGCGAAGGAGGTCGACGGTCAGGACGCGCCGCGCGGCGGCGAGGCGCCGGGTTCCGCTCGTGCTCCCGCGGGTAGGCAGGACACCACCCTCTGGTGACGGAAGACAACGCGGAACGGAGCAGACGGACGGCACGCTCGATCTCACCGACGCGGCCGCGGGCGAGGCACCCGCGAGGGGGCGGGCCGAGGCACGTGCGTCGGGGCGAAGAGGACGGAGACGACGATCCGACGGAGCCACATCCCGGCATGAGCACGAAGCGAGAAGGCGACGCGCTGACGAGCGGGCGGCGACCGCCCGCCCCCCTGCGCGTCGCCTCGTTCAACGTGCGCACCGGCCTCGGTCTGGACGGCCGCAACTGCTGGTCCCTGCGCGCCGGTGCGTGCGCAGCCGCGATCGCAGGCCTCGAAGCCGACCTCATCGGGCTGCAGGAGGTGCGCCGCTTCCAGGAGCTCGGCCTGGCGCGCCGGCTGCCCGGCTACGCCGGAGCCGGCGCCGGCCGCGACGACGGCCGCCGCCGCGGCGAGCGCTGCACGGTGGCGTACCGGACCGACAGGTTGCGGCTGGACGCCTGGACGGTGCGCTGGTTCTCGGACACCCCGCACGTCCCGGGGAGTCGCTCCTGGGGCAATCCGCTGCCGCGGATCGTCACCCTCTGCCGGTTCACCGACCGTGCGACCGGCCGGCGGTTCGGCGCGGCCGACGTGCACTGGGATGGCGCCTCCGCCCGCTCACGGCTGCGCAGCGCCGAGGCGCTGCTGGGCTGGCTGGATCCCGCCCTCCCGTGGCTCGTGGTCGGCGACCTGAACGCCACCGTCGCCGACCCTGCCGTGAACCTGCTGCTGGACGCAGGGCTGCGGGACACCCTGCCGGGACTCGGTGCGCGAGGGCCGCAGGCCGCGACGCACCACGCCTGGGACGGCTCGACCGACGGGACGCGGATCGACCACGTCCTCACGGACGACTGGTGGGAGGTGCGTGCAGCCCGCATCGACCACGCGCGCCCGGGCGGCCGCCTGCCGTCCGATCACTGGCCCGTGGTCGCCGACGTGGTGCTGCGGGACGGGTGACGGCCACGCCCCTCCGCCTCAGCGCTCCTGCGCGTCCGGCGACCAGGTCCGGCGCTGCGCCGCCCACTCGGGGTCGTCGCGCCACACGAAGGTGTCGTTCTGCAGGTCGCGCAGCGCCAGGATGATCTCCTCGCGCGAGTTCATCACGAACGGCCCGTAGCGGGCGATCGGCTCGCCAAGGGGTCGCCCGCCGATCAGCAGGAACCGGACCGGCGACACTGGAGCCTCCACGCGCACCTCGTCGCCGTCGCCGAACACCGCCAGCTGGGGCGCGTCGAGCAGCACGCCGTCGAGCTCGCCGCGATAGCCGAGGTCCCCGGCGACGCCGAACCGGCCCTCGCCCTCGAAGGCGTACGCGAGGGCCGCGTGCCCGCGCGGCACGGGCTGGACGAAGCATCCGCCCGCGGGCAGTGAGACGTCGAGGTACTCGGGCTCGGCGTAGATCTCCGTCACCGCGCCGCTCACGCCGTCCACCTCTCCGGCGACGACGCGGATGACCGCGCCGTCGCCGCGCCGTACCTCGGGGATCTCCGCCGCGCTCAGATCCTGGTAGCGCGGGTGGGACATCTTGAGGGACGACGGCAGGTTGACCCACAGCTGGAACCCGCCCATGCGTCTGCCGTCGTCCCCCGGCCGCGGCATCTCCTCGTGCATGATGCCGCCCCCGGCCGTCATCCACTGCACGTCGCCGGGTCCGATCCTCCCCGCGTTGCCGATGCTGTCGCGGTGATCCACCTCGCCGGCCAGCATGTAGGTGACCGTCTCGATGCCGCGATGCGGGTGCCAGGGGAAGCCGGCTACGTAGTCGGCCGGCTCGTCAGACCCGAAGTGGTCGAAGAGGAGGAAGGGGTCGACGTAGTCGAGCGCCGGCGTGGCGATGCTCCGTCGCAGCCGCACGCCGGCGCCCTCCAGGACCGTCTGCGGGGTGATCACGCGTTCCACCGTGCGCGCCTGCTCGCTCATGCTTCCCTCCTGGGCATGGGAGTTGGTCCGCTGAAACCTTCCCTCACGGGGGTGCGGAAAACCGTGAGTGCGGCGTGAGCTCTGCGGTCACCCTTCCCGCCGAGCGGGCCGGCCGCGGAGCCGCCAGGCGAAGCCGGACAGCCGCGCCTCGTCGATCGGATCGCCGTCGTTGTAGACGAACAGGACCGGGAGGCCGGCCTCGCGCCGAAGCTGGGCTTCGGCGATCAGGGCCGGCCCGCACCCCCGCGGGGCGACCGACACCACGCCGTCGACGGGCTGGGTACGCCAGGTGAGCAGCGCGCCGCCCACCGCCGGGATCGTCTCGCCGAAGGGGTACGGCGCGACCAGCCGGCGGCTCTCCTTGTCCACCTGACGCACGTCGTTCCAGAACACCCACGGGTGCTCCGCACGCACGGCTTTGACCAGGCGGCCGACCACGTACCGCATCGTCGCCATCGTCGCCTCCTTCTCCGGCCGCTTGCCGAGCCGCACGCCGTCCTGGATCTGGCGCAGCTGCAGCAGCTCGAAGAAGGCGCCGTAGGGCTCGAAGATGACGCGCAGCCCGTGGTCCGCAAGCTTGCGCTGCAGGTCGTCGTTGCCCCACTCGTCCACCCGCAAGTAGAGGTCGCCGCAGAGGTACACGTCGCGCAGCCCGGCGGTCTTCGAGGCATCGCGCGGCAGACGCTTGAAGGCGAGGGCGGCCTCGGCGAGGTGCTCCTCGACCTCACCGCAGAAGCGGAGGGCCCCGGCCACGTTGCCGGCGATGCCGGCATCCGGCCGGGGCTGCTCGAGCAGCTCGGCCAGCCGGTCCGAGAACGCGGCGAACAGCGCGTCGCTGGCACCCGGCTCGGCCTCGTCCCCCATGCTGTAGAAGCGCAGCATGTTGAGCAGGTCGACGGCCACCAGCGCGGTCCAGACGACCGGCAGCATGCGCACGTTGGACGTGACGAGGCTGAAATCGGCGACCTCCACGCGCCCGTCGAGGCCGAGTCGTTCCAAGGAGATCTGCTCGGTGAGCGGGAAAAGGTTGGCGCGGCAGGCCTGGAACCCGTTGCCGGCGCTCAGGAACAGCGCCTTCTTGCCGTCCAGGTGGGGAGCCTCATCCTTGAGGAAGCGCGCGAAGCTGCCCCAGATGAGCTGGTAGGGGAGGCACTCCTTGCCGGAGCAGGCGGCGCCGGCGGCACGGAGCGCGGCGGCGTCGGGCTCGCCGACGTAGGAGGCGTCGAAGCCGGCGCCGCGCATGGCCGCCGCGAGATGACGGCCGAGGCCGCCGCCGACGTGGCCGAAGTAGAAGCGGTCGTAGCCGCCGTCCAGACTGTGGGGCAGTGGCCGGTCCATGCGCGCCAGACGGGCCTGCAGACCGGCGCCGGACTCCACGTGCTCGGCCGGCACCCGGGCCGGCGGGCCGGCCGCCGCTTCGGCGGCCTCCTGACCGCCGGCCACCTCGGCCGAGACGTCGCGCCAGCGCCGCACGGAGTGCAGGAACGCCTGCACGCGCGTCACGTAGCCGGCCTTGCCGCCGTGACCGTCGCTCTCCAGCACCGCGTGCGGCCACTCCTCGGTGAGGTCGGCGAACAGGTGCTCGATCATCGAGTTCGGACCGCACCCGTAGGCCCCCAGCAGCACCGGGTAGACGTCCCCGGCGGCGGCGCCGGCCGCCGTGGCGCGCAGCGTCTGGCCGGCGCTCGCCCAGTGCACGCGCCGCAGGCCCGGCACGTCCTCCGGGGTCGGATAGCAGTCCGCCGGCAGCGGGACGGCGCCGTTGGCGGCGACGAGCTCGTGGATGCCGGCGTCGAGCACGACGTCGTGGATCACATGGGTCTCGCCGGCGATCAGGACCACCGGGTAGTCGTGTTCCTGTGCCCAGCCCACGGCGCGCTCGCCGATCTCGCGCAGACCCGCCTCGAAGCGGCGCTGCGCGTCCAGGGCGGCGCGGTACGCGGCCTCGAACGCCGCCGGCGCGAGCGGCGGACTGCCGGCGGCGTCGGCCAGCGCACGGGCCGCCCGCGACACCGAGCGCCGCACGCGCGGCGCCTCGAAGCCGTCGCCCTCCTTCTCGAAGAGGACCGGCCGCAGCACCCGGGTCGCCGAGCCCTCGGCGCGCAGACTGCGCCCGACCATGTCCGGCCCGCCCTGCGCCATGGGGCAGGTGTAGGTCTGCGCGCCCGCGTTGGGCAGCGGCAGGTGGACGAAGATGGGAGCGAAGAAGACGTCGACGTCCGCCCCGGCGAGACCGTGCAGCAGCTTGACCGGCGCGCAGGCCCCCGGGGCCGCACAGCGCCGGTCGCCCTCCGCCAGCGTGTCGCGTCCCGGCCGCAACACCTCGACACGGTGGCCGAGTCGCCGCAGCAGCGTGTGGAAGAACGGCAGCGTGTCGATGAGGTAGTGCGCGTACGGCAGCCCGACGACGAGACCGGCGGCGGGACCGTCGCTCTCCTCGTCCTCTTCCCGAAGCAGATCCTGCAGGAGTGCGTCACGCTCGCGATAGGGGTTCGGCGCATCCTTGGGCAGCTTCTCCCCCGCCGCCGACACGGCGTCGTACTTGGGGCACTGGCCGCCGCTCACGATCTTCTCGGTGGCACCGCCCACGGCGACCTCCGCCAGTTCGAGGTGGCAGCGGTTCCGGCAGTCCCGGTCGCCGCACTGGAACTCGCGGCGACCGGCCACGCGGGCGTCGAGGACGCGCGAGAGGTCGGCCGGCTCCGCGCCGGTCAGGCCCGCGGTCCGGGCCGTCAGAAGGGCGATGCCCACGGCGCCCATCGACCCGGGGTCGGCGGGCACGACCACCTCGCGTTCGAGCACCGCCGCCAGCGTCCGCGCCAAAGACGGGTCCGTGGCCGGCTTGCCCTGGAAGAAGACGCGGTCGAGCAGCCGGCGCTGGCCCATGACGCGGCTGCGGTAGTTGCGTACCACCGAGTGTTGCAGGCCGGCGAAGATGTCCTCCCGGCTGAACCCGTCGCCGAGCGCTTCGGCGGCGACGTCGGCGACGAACACCGTGCACGTCTGCCCGAGGTCGGGCGGGCCGTCGCTGCGGGCGGCGAGCCGGCCGAACTCGCTGATGTCGTCCACCCCGTAGGCGATCGCCTGCTCCTCGAGGAAGGAGCCGGTGCCGGCGCTGCACACGCGGTTCATGTCCGCGTCCACCACGCGGCCGTTCTCGACGTTGATGAACTTGGCGTCCTGTCCGCCGATCTCGATGATGGAGAGGCTGCGGCCGCCGTCCGGGTCGAGCGCGGCCGCAGCCGCCGCGTGGGCGACGATCTCGTTCTGGACGACCAGCCGGGACTCGAGACCGGGCAGCGCGGCGCGGAAGACGGTGGCGGCGGCGTCGCGCCCGGAGCCGGTGAGGCCGACGGCCACCACCGGGTTGGGCGCCATCTCGCCGACCTCGGCGACCAGGGCCTGCGCGGCCTCCACGGGGTTGCCTTCGGTGCGCCGGTAGACGGCCGCGAGCACGGCGCCGGAGGCGGCGTCCACGAGCGCGGCCTTGGACCCGGTCGAGCCCAGGTCCAGACCGAGCACAGCCGGCGCCGCCCCGTCGCCCGGCGACGGGGCGGCGCCGAGCCGGACGACCGATCCCGGACCGGCGGCGGCCGGCTCCAGGCGGCCGATACGGCTCCGCGCGCTGCGCACCAGCGTCTCCGGCTCGGCCGGGAACGTCGCCGCCTCCCGCGACACGGCACGGGCGGCGGCGAAGCGAAGGGCACCGAGAGCCTCGAACACGCCTGCCTGCTCGGCGACCGTCACCGGCGCCGTGCTGAGCGTCGCCACGCCGGCGGCGATGGGCGCGATGAGGGCCCCGTGCCCGACCAGGACCACGGGGCCGTCGACCTTGCTCTTGTCGTAGAGGCTGTGGACGTTGCGGGCCACCCCTTCGAACAGCCCGCGGAAGATCCGGCCGTGTGGTTCGCCCTGGTTGGCGAAGTGGGTGAGCTCGCTCTTCGCGAACACGGCGCAGCGACTGGTGACGGTGACGCCGTCGGGCGCCGCTTCCGCCAGCGCGACGGCGTCCTCGAGCGACCGGCCGAGCCGGGCGCAGAGACCCTCCACCGTCTCGCCGGTGCCGGCGGAGCAGCGTTCGTTGGCCTCGTACCGCACGGTGCCGGCGGCGTCGCGCGTGAGCACCGAGTAGCCGCCGCCGCCCACCCGGACGACGTTGAGCGGCCCCTCCGGATACAGCCAAGCGGCGGCCTCCTCCTGCGCGATCTCCTCGGGCACGCCGCCGACGGCCGGCGCGCCGAGGCGCTCGCCGTACACGCCGGTGGCGGCCACGGCCGCGAGTCGGCCGGCGTCCAGCTCCCGGTACGCCTCGAGGAACGGGCGAAGCGGATCGCCCAGGTGCCGCTCCGCCCGCGTCTCCAGCAGCAGAGGCTCGCCGTCCGGACCCAGCTCGGCGACGGCGAGCGATGTCGTCACCTTGCCGAGGTCGACGCCGAGCACCAGCGGCCGCGCGGCCGCACCGGGGCCGTGGGAGGACTGCGTACGAGGGCGTGAAGAGGGGTCGGTCACGCCCTGCTTATATCAGAGCGGCCGGGCTCGCTCCATCGCCCGCCCGCGGCCTCAGCTCCGGCGGCGCACCGGTCCGACGTGATCGAGCCTCTTCCGGCGCCGGTCGTCCGCCGTCTCGACCCCGTTTCCTCTGCTCGAGCCAGGCATCGCCGTGGCCGCTGTGCCGCGAGCGCCGGGCGGGGTACAGTAGCGCCATGAACGAAGATCACGGACTAGACCCCGAGCTGGAGCGCCTCCTCGACTACGCCTGGGAGGCGCTCGAAGGCGGCGACTTGCGCGCCGTCACGCGCTGCCTGCGGACGGCGCGCGAGGCCGCCGGCGACGACCCGGCGGTCATCGAACTGGAGGCGGCACTGGCGCGCGAGCGGGACGACCCGGAGCGGGCCCTCGACGCCTACCGCCGCTGGAGCGAGGCAGACCCGGACGACCCCGAGCCCTGGATCGGCTCCGCAGAGGTCTACCTCGACTTCAACGAACCCGGCGAGGCCGCGCGCCTGCTGCGCGAACTGCTCGCCGGCCCCCGCCTCGACCCCCTCGACGAGGCCGACGCCCGCCACCTGCTCGGCCTCGCCTGCGAGGAGAAGGGTGACCGCAAGGGCATGGTCAAGGAGTGGCTCGCCACCCTGCGTCTGGACGAGGCCAACGACGGACCCCAGCCGCGCATGCGCCGGCGGGACTTCGAGCGCCTGGCGGCGGAGGCTCTGGACGGACTACCGGACGAGATCCTCGCGCGGCTGGGCAACGTGCCGCTGTTCGTCGAGGACCGGCCGTCGGAGGCGCTCGTCCTCGAGGGCCTCGACCCACGTACTCTCGGCCTCTTCCACGGCATCGCGATGCCCGACCAGTCAGTCCTCGGCCCCGGCCCGGACGTCGGCGTCATCCACCTGTTCCAGCGCAACCTGGAGCGGGACGCGCCGGACGACGACGAGCTGGCCGAGCAGATCCGCATCACCGTCCTGCACGAGACGGCGCACTACTTCGGCGCCGGCGAGCAGGACATGCACCGCTTCGGCCTGAACTAGCCGGGAGGTCCCCGCAGCGCGTGCACCGCTGGAGGGCCCTGACGGCGACGGCGAGGCGGCCGCCCCGCCCGCCACGGTCACTCGGCGTCGAACTCGACCGGCTTGTTCTCGCAGGACAGCGTCGTGAATCGACAGAGGACGCTCGGCGGGAGCAGGACCTTGTCGGCCTCGCCGTGGTGCGTCGCGTCTCCCACAGACTCCGGCGCCTCCAGTCCGTAGTAGTCGTAGAGGCGCCCCTCGCGGTGCGCCGCGTAGTCTCTGCCCTTCATCGCGTTGGGCGCACCCGTGAGCTTCTCCATCGCGTAGTGGACCTCGAGCCCGTTGTCGGTGACGATCACGTCGGTGACCGGGATGACGCTGAAGAACCCCGGGAAGAAGCCCGTGTCGACGAGCAGCCAGTGCGGGCGCCCGTCGTCGTCCACGTACAGGTCGCTGATCTCGCCGATGTCGCGCCCCGTCTCGTCGAGCAGGTGCCTGCCCTGCAACTCCTCGGCGGTGAGTGAGATAGTGCCCATCGTCCCCTCCTTCGAGCGCCCGCACGGGCGGGCGATGGTGGTCACGCACTGGCTGCGTCCTACCCGCGGCGAGGCTGGGGGGAACGTCGATGCGAAGGCGGAGGGACGTCGAAGGGCGGCGCCGTCGCCGACTTCTGCCGAGCCGGACCGGCGGCGGCGCGCGCTGGGCGGTGAGACGTGCTGAGGCGAGCGCCGCCCAGGCGCCAGACGTCGCAGCCGTCGCAGGGGACGGAAGTGAACGTGAAGGGATGCACAATCGCCCGCCGACGGCTAGGATTCAGCCAGGTCCTCGCGTTGCCGATGGTGCATGGGATCCCGAACTCGGTCTGGAGTCCTCGCGTGACAGTCCACCGCCATACGCTCCTCGTGCTCCTCGCGGCGACGCTCTGCGTCCTCGCCGCCGTGCCGGCCACAGCGGCGGGCACGCCGGCGGAGCCGGAGCTGGGGCCGCTCAACCCGGCGTTCGTGCGCGCTCTGCGCGACCCCGACACGGAAGCCCTCGGACGCATGCCGAGTCCCGTCGAGGTCGAGGTGAGCGCGTCCGTCGAGGCGAAGGCGGCCGCCCGGGCGCTTCCCTCCGCATACAGCCTGCTGAGTCTCGGCCAGGTCATCGACCCCGTGAAGGACCAGTCTCCTTACGAGACCTGTTGGGCCTTCTCCAGCATCGCCGCCCTCGAGTCCGCCCTGCTCAAGCAGGAGGGCGTGGCACTGGACTTGAGCGAGGACAACGTGGTCGGGAGAAGCGGCTTCCTGTCGTCACGGGCCGAGCGCTATGGCTTCGGAGGGTACGACTTCATGGCCGTCGCCTACTTCGCTCGCTGGGCGGGGCCCGTCACCGAGGCCAGGGATCCCTACGACGGCGTGCCGGTGGCCGCCAAAGCGGTCCGGCACGTCCAGGGCACCGTCATGATCCCGGGCCGTGACTCGAGTCTCGACAACGACCTGATCAAGCAGCTCGTCGTCGACTATGGGGCTGTCTCCGTCGGTATGCACATGGATACCGGCATGCAACTTGCACCGTCGGGTCGCTACTACTCCTACTGGGACGAGAGCACGTCGTCGTACTACTGCTACGAACGGAACGACTGCGAGAACCACGGAGTCGCGATCGTCGGCTGGGACGACGACTATCCGGCCTCCAACTTCGGGGCCGCTCCCACGCCCCCCGCGGGGGACGGCGCCTTCCTCGTCCGGAACAGCTGGGGCACTGACTGGGGCACCGACGGCTACTTCTGGGTCTCCTACTACGACAAGGGGTTTGCCCGCGACATCGGCCTGGGGACCTACGGCGGCTGCGTGGCCTACTCAGATGTCGAGGGCGTCCGCAACTTCTCCAGGAACTACGGCCACGACAAGCTGGGAGTGACGGGCCGCATCGGCTACAAGGACGGGTCGCCGATCTGGGGCGCCAACCGCTTCAAGGCCGTCTCCACCCGACCCATCACGGCGGCGGGCTTCTACACCCTCTCCTCGAACACGCGGTACGAGATCTGGGCGGGTCGGTCCTTCAAGAAGCTCACGCGCCGCGCCCGAGGCACCGCGACCCTGCCCGGCTATCACACGGTCCGGTTCAAGAAGCGGCTCATGGTGCGCAAGGGCAAGCCCTTCATCGTCGCGCTCCGGCTGTACTGTCCGGGCGACGCGGCCCCCCTCGCCATCGAACAGCGGGTCAAGTTCGGCGGCTCGACCGTCTTCGCCGCGGCGAGCGCGAAGCCGGGTCAGAGCTACGTGGGCGCCAAGCGCTGGCGCTTCTCCGATCTCACGAAGTCGAGGAACTACCGCACGGCGAATGTGTGCCTCAAGGCCTTCGCCAAGTGACGGCGAGGACGGCCGCGCCGGCGTGAGCGCCGCGCGGCCGGGAAAGCCCCGGCCGTTCCGGCTGCGTGCCGTCCTCTTCGACTTCGACGGCACGCTGACCCACCCCGGGGCGCTCGATTTCGCCGCCATCAAGCGCGAGGTGGGGTGCCCGCCCGACCAGTTCGTCCTCGAGTGGATCCTGTCGCTCGAGGACGGCCGGCGGCGCGCCGCCGCGACGCTCGCACTGGAGCGGTTCGAGATCGCCGCAGCACAGGCGTCGGCGCCGAACGAGGGTGCGGAGGATCTGGTGCCGTGGCTCCGTGAGCAGGGACTGAGGATCGGCGTGCTCACGCGCAACGGCCGCAGCGCCGTGGACCGTGCACTGCAGCGCTTCACGGCGCTCTCCCCCGCAGACTTCGACGTGATCGTCACCCGCGATGACGCACACCTGGCCCCGAAACCGGCGCCCGACGGGGTCCTCCACGCCGCGGCGACGATGGGCGTGGAGCCGCACGAGACGCTCGTGGTCGGAGACTACCTGCTGGACGCACAGGCGGGACGGGCGGCCGGCGCCGTGACCGCCCACCTCGTCAACCGCGGGGTCCGCGACCACGGAGAGCCGGCAGACTCGCGCACCGAGGACTGCGACTTCGTCGTCGGCCGGCTCGCCGAGCTCCGTGACGTGGTGCGGCTCGGACTGCCGCTGCCGCAGGGGAAGCTGCCGAACGACCTGCTGGCCGGGTTCCTCGCCGGCGCCGCCGGCGACGACCCGGCGCTGCTCGTCCCCCCGGGCGTGGGCGAGGATGCCGCCGCCATCGATCTCGGCGGCAGCGACGTGCTGGTCGCCCACGGCGACCCGATCACCCTCGGCGGCGACGATCTGGGCGAGAGCGCCGTCCTCGTCAACGTCAACGACCTCGCCGCCGCCGGCGCCGACCCGCGCTGGCTGATCGCCACGGTCCTGCTCCCGCCGGCCAGCACGCCGTCGCAGGCGCTCGCCGTCCTGGACGGGCTGGCCGCGGCAGCCGCCCGGTCCGGCGTCACCCTCGCCGGCGGGCACACGGAGGTGACCGACGTCGTCACGCGACCGGTGGTCTCGCTCACCGCCCTCGGGACGGTGGACCGCGCCGGGCTCAAGGACAAACGGTCGGCACGGCGCGGCGACCGGGTGCTCCTGACCAAGCAGCTCGCCATGGAGGGGGCGGCGTTGCTCGCCGAGGAACTCGAGGAGCGTCTCCGCGCGCTCGGTATGGGCGCGGACGAGCTCGCCGCCTGCCGCGCCCTGCAGGAGCGGGTCTCCATCCTGCCCGAGGCGCGGGTGGCGCGCGAGTTCGCCGGCGTCCGCGCGATGCACGACGTCACCGAGGGCGGCCTCGCCACGGCGCTGCGGGAGCTCTCCGCCGCCACCGGCCGCGGCCTGACCGTGCACCGCGACCTGGTCCCCATCTCCCCGGAGACGGCACGGGTCTGCCGGTTGCTGGATGCAGACCCGCTCGGGCTTATCGCCTCGGGGAGCCTGCTGGTCTGCTGCGACCCGGCGCAGGCGCCCAGCCTGCTCGCAGCGCTCGATGAGGCCGGCATCCCGGCCACGGACATCGGCGAGCTCACGGAAGAGGACGCCGGGGTCACCGCCCTGGAGCGCGGCGAACCGGCGCCCTGGCCGGCCTTCGACACCGACGAAGCCGCGAGACTGCTCTCGGGCCGCGGGCGGCCACGCGGCGGACGGAAACCGGACGGAGAAGACGGACCGGCGGACTGACCGGCGGGCGGGCCCTCAGAGGGCCGTGAGCTGCCAGTCGATGTTCAGCTCGTCGCAGAGGTCGCCCAGGGCCTCGCGCACGTCCGCGACGGGGGTCGTCGCCGGCAGGGACACCACGAGCTCCATCTCGAACAGCGGCGTGTTGGTGTACGGTGCGGGACGGAGCGACGACTCGACGCTCTCGATGTTGACGCCCTTCTCGGTCAGGAGATGTGCGATGGACTGCATCAGACCTGGGTGGTCCATGGCCCACGTCGTGAGCCTGAAGGGCAGCGCCGGGGCCTGCTCCGCCGACCCGGCGTCCGCCGGACGCAGCTCCGCGTGCACGTGACTGGCGCGGCGCAGCTGGCCGAGGCCGTCCTGCAGGCGCGCCATGGCCGCCTCGTCGCCGGCGATGAGCATCATCATCGCGAACTGGCCGCGGAGGTTCACCATGCGGCTGTCCTCGAGGTTGCCCCCGCGCTCGGTGACGTAGCGCGTGACCTCGTCGACGAGACCGGGCCGGTCGTCGCCGACGGCGGTGAGCACGGCATGGTGCAGAAGGTCCATGCCGCAGACAGTAGCCGCATCCGCGACGAATGGCAAAGCCCGTCGGTCGTGAGGCCGGACTCAGGCGAGTGAGGTAGAGTGAAGACGTGACACCGCAGTCCAGAGCCGACCTGCACGTCCACTCCAGGCACTCCGACACGTCGGGCCACGCGGGCATCCGTGCACTGCGCAGCGCCGAGTCGTTCACCGACCCCGTGGAGCTGTACCACGCCGAGCGCGCCCGCGGCATGGAATGGGTCACCATCACCGACCACAACTCGCTGGCCGGCTCCCTCGCGATCGCGCACCTGCCCGGGACCTTTCTGGGATGCGAGCTCGACACGTGGTTCCCCGAGGACCGCGCACGCGTCCACGTGGTCGCTCTGGGCATCGACGAGCGGACGTTCTCGGTAGCCGACCAGGCGCGCGAGAACGTGTACGACCTGGTCGCCGTGCTGCGCGAGGCGAACGTGACGCACTACCTCGCGCACCCGCTCTTCGACATGAGCGGCAAGCTCACGCCCGAGACCGTGGAGCGCATGCTCCTGCTGTTCAACGTCCTCGAGGGGCGTAACGGGGCGCGCACCAGCCGCAGCAACGGCCTGCTGCGCGCCATCGCCGCCGGCCTCACCCGCGAACGGCTGGAGGCGATGGCGGAGCGCCACGGCATCGAGCCGTACGGCGAGACTCCGTGGCGCAAGTCCCTCGTCGGCGGCTCGGACGACCACAGCGGCCTCTTCGCCGCCAGCGCCTACACGGTGGCCGGCGGCGACGGCTCGGTGGCCGGCTTCCTCCGAGCCGTCGCCGCCGGCGACTGCACCCACGGCGGCGCCGACGGCGACGCGCGCACCCTGGCCCACAGCATCTACGCGGCGTCGTTCTGGAAGATCCGCGAGATCCTCCGCCTGGACGAGCAGGACGGGCGCAAGCGGGCGCTCGGCCTGCTGCGCAAGGGCTTCGGGCGCATCGGCCGCGACGTCCCCGTGCTCGAGAAGACGTTGCGCGGCGTGCGCCGCATGGCGCCGGGCCTGTACCGCGACGGCGACCGGCGCGGCCCTGCCTGGGAGGGGCTGCTGGACCGTGAGATCGGCAGCCTCCTCGCCGCCCCCGCCGGCATCAACGCCGTCGACGCCAGGGAGCTCAACCGGCGGCTGTTCGTCGTGGCCCAGCGCCTGGCCGACGACGTGATGGGCATGCACCTCGCGGCCCTGCTGGACCCGGCCGTGCGCCTCACTGTGCGACAGGTGCTCCAAAGCCTGTACGCCGTGGGCATGGTCGCGTTCCTTGAGATCCCGTACTACTTCGCCTGGAGCTTCCAGAGCCGGGACAGGGGTTTGCAGGAGCAACTGCGCGCCCATTTCCTCGGCGAGCGCCGTTCCGCGCCGCGCGAAAGGGTCGCCGTGCTCTGCTCGGCGACCCCGCAGCGGGCCTGGCGTGGCGGCGGATGCCACCCGCCGGAGAGTCGCGCGGCAGACCGGCGCGACATCGACGTGACGCTCATCACCTGCTCCGCCGCGCCCGCCTCGCCGGGGGAACCTGTCGTGGACTTCAGAGCGCTCGCCTGGCGACCCTCGCGCAACGGGGCCGGGCCGCACTGGCTGGTCCCGCCGCTCGTCGCGATCGTGGACTACATCGAGGAGGAACGGTTCACCGCCGTCCACACGGACTCGACCGCCGGACAAGGTCTCGTCGCCCTCGCCGCGTCTCGCCTGCTGCACCTGCCGGTGACGGGCGCCGTCGATCCGACGTGGCTGACGGCGCCGCCGCCGCCCGGCGGTCTGGCCGGGCGGCTGCGGCGCCGCTACCTCGCCTGGTTCTACGGGCGGCTCGACGAGGCGTTCGCGCCGACGCGTCAGGCCGCCCGCGCACTCATCGCCGCCGGCGTCGACCCCTCGAGGGTCACCGTGCTGCCGCCCTCCGGGACACATCGGGCCGGCCCGGACTGACGCCGGGCCGGCCCCGGTCCCTTCCGCTTCGGCGAGCGAGAACACGCGCCGGCTTCCGGCCTCCTCGCCCGTGATCGAGTGCCGTGGTCCCGGTTCCTGTAGAATCCCGGGGCCATGATCCTGTACCGGGACACCCGCGGCGCGGTGGACGCGCCCCGCAGCTTCACGGAGGCGATCCTCGAGGGCATCGCTCCCGGAGGAGGCCTCTTCGTGCCCGAGCGCCTGCCGCAGTTCGGCGTGGACCAGGTCGTGGCCCTGGCGGACGTGCCGTACCACGCACGGGCGGCGGCGGTGTACGAGGCCTTTGGCCTCGACGTCTCCGCCGCCCGCACGCGCGCGATCGCGGCCCGCGCGTACGGCCCGGACTTCGATCACCCTGAGATCGCCCCGGTCGTCGACGTCGCACCGGGGCGACACGTGCTCGAGCTCTGGCACGGCCCGACGCTCGCCTTCAAGGACATGGCGCTGCAGTGCATGCCGCTGTACTTCAGCGAGGCCCTGGAGCAGGCCCACGCCAAGGGGGCCACCGACCTCGACTTCCTCATCCTGGTGGCCACGAGCGGCGACACGGGCGTGGCGGCGCTCAACGGCTACGCCGATCGCGCCCATACCCGCATCTGCGTCTTCTACCCGGACGCCGGAGTCTCCGCGCTGCAAGAGCTGCAGATGGTCACGCAGCCCGGCGACAACCTCACCGTCTACCGCCTGGCCGGCGACTTCGATGCCTGCCAGACCTCCGTCAAGGCCGTCTTCGACGACGAGGCGTTCGCCGCCGAGCTGGCCGAGCATCACGGCCTCGCCCTCAGCTCGGCCAACTCGATCAACTGGGGCCGGCTGCTCCCGCAGATCGTCTACTACATGAGCGGCTACGCCGATCTCGCCGCCCGCGGCGCCGTCGCCGCCGGCGACCCCATCGACGTCTGCGTCCCCACCGGCAACTTCGGCAACATCCTCGCCGCCTGGTACGCGCGCGACATCGGCGTGCCGGTCCGCCGGCTCCTCTGCGCGAGCAACACCAACAACGTGCTCTACGACTTCCTCTCGAGCGGCGTCTACGACATCGCCGCCCGCTCGCTCGTCAAGACGCCCTCACCCTCCATGGACATCCTCATCTCGTCCAACCTGGAGCGCCTCCTGTACGACCTCACCGGCGATCCGGCGCGCATCGCGGCGTGGATGGGCGAGCTCAAGACGTCGGGCCGGTTCGCGGTGGACGACGAGACCCACGCCAGGTTGACCGCCTCGTTCACGCCGGAGTGGGTGGACAACGACACCTGCCTGGAGACGATCGGCCGTGTGCAGCACGAGCTGGGCTACCTGCTCGATCCCCACACGGCCGTGGCGTGGGAGGCCGCGGAGCGGCTCGGCGGCGATGTGCCGGTGCTCATCGCGAGCACCGCGCACTGGAGCAAGTTCGCCGCCGACGTGGTCCGCGGCCTCACCGGCGTCCGCGCCGGCGAGCCTGTCCCGGGCGTCGACGACGACCTCGACCTGCTCGACAGGGTCGTCGACCTCGCACCCGGAGCGAGCGTGCCGCCGCAGCTCCGCGCCGTCCGCGCCCGCCCGCGGCGCTTCGACGCCCGCGTGGAGGCCGGCCGCGAGCCGGTCGAGGCCGCCCTGCGGGACTGGCTCGCCGGCTCCTGACGCCGGCCGGGTCGCCCACCACCCTTACGGCCTCGTCAGTTCCGCGCTCACGGCGCTCAGGGAGCGCTCCCGCTGAGCCCGCCGGCCGGTGGAGGGCCACTTGGCTTGTCGTCCGGTCGCGTCGCCTCGTCCCCGGCTGCCCCCGCTGGCGCCTCCGTGGTCCCGGCTGCCCCCGCGGGCGCCTCGGTTGCCGCGCGCGTCGTCCCTGACGGCGCAGCGGCGGCCGCTCCCGGCGGCGGTGCCTCCGCCGCCCCCGGCGGCCCTCCCGGGCCGCGTCCGTCCTCGCCGGGACCTCCCTCAGGGGCTCTGTCCTCGAACAGGCCGGCGGCCTTGAGCTGCTGGTACGCGTCAACGCCGATCTTGACGAACGGCGCCGCGAAGATGCCGCCGAGCGCGCCGGCCAGGATCGCCCCGCCCGTGGTAGCGAAGAGCACGACCAGCCCGCTCAGCTTGAGCGAGGCCCCCAGTGCGAACTGCGCCACCACGGTCTGCAGCGGTCCGTTCGCGATCAGGACGAAGACCAGCATCCACACCGCGTCCGTCACACCGCCGGTGCCGAGCGCGACGAGCACGGCGAACGCGCCTCCGATGAACGCACCGAACATCGGGATGTAGTTGGTGAACCACTGCACCACGAAGATGGTGAAGACCAGCGGCACGCCGAGCACCAGCGCGCCGGATCCGACCACGGCACCGTTGAAGATGCCGATGAGCGTGCTGCCCCAGATGTAGCCACGCAGGAAGCGCGCGCTCTTGGCGAGGATCGAGTACCCGACCACCGGCGGCACGGGCCCCATGTGGTGCGAGGACCACTGCGCGATGCGCCTGCCCCCGATGAGCACGTAGACGAGGATGTTGAGCCCGATGAAGACGCCGAACGCCATGGTGGCCAGGGAGGTGATGCCCTGGAGCGCCCCGCCGAAGATGCCCCTGGCCCAGCTCCCCATGCTGCCGGTGAGGCTCTCCTTGGCCGTGTGGATGATGTCGGGGTCGATGTTGAGATCCGACAGCGCGTCGTCGATCCATCCCACCGCGGACTCGACCTGCGTCTCGATGGTCGGCCATTGCCTGATGATGCCCACGGTCATCAGCGCGAGCAGCGCGAACGCCCCCACGACGATGAGCATGGTCATGAGGAAGGCGCCCCACGCGCGGCCGACGTGGTGCCGCTCGAGCCAGTCGACGGCCGGCATGAACGTCGCGCCCAGCAGGACGGCGAACAGGGCCGGCACGACGAGCGTCGCGAGGGCGTGGAGCGCATAGACCAGGCCGGCCAGGACGATCACGATGCCGATCGTGTACCAGCTCGCCGTGCCGAGACGCCTGAACCAGTACGGGACGAACCCGTGCGCGAAGAGTGCCGCGTCCGCGGCCTGCGGCGTCGCCGGCTCGCCGACTGGCCGCGGGTCGCCCCTCCTGAACAGCCCCATCACACCCTCCTGCTCCGTGGCCGCCGTCCGGCGGTGGCGACATCCTAGCGTGTGAGCAGGGAGACGGCGAAGGCGAAGTCGATGCCGGCGATGACGGCCAGCACGAAGGCGCCGACGCGGCGCCCGGTGGTCCAGGCGACGACGGAGACGAGCGTGAACAACAGCCCGCCGCCGATCATGAGAAGCACGAGCAGCTCAGTTCCCGCGCGCACGGCGCCCTCCTCGTCCGCGTACCGCCATGACTCCGCGACCTGGAGTCTCGTCCTCCGACGGCGCGGAGGCAAGTGGACACGTCGGTTCTGCGACTCGGCGGCGGCGGTTGCGGCGCCCTCAGGACGGCGTAAACTCGCGGGCGGCCCCGGAATCGACGAGAGAGATGCGATGGCCACGCCCGACTGGAACGCCGTGCTGGACGACCTTGCCGCCGCAGGGTGGACGGCGCGGGTGGTCCGGGCGACCCGCATGGACGACATCCGGGACCGGGTGGCCGGGGTCCTCGCCTCCGGCGAGCTGCCCGGCCCGACCGCCGCCGAGCTCGAGGGCGTGGTCGCCTTCGCGTGGCCCGCCGGCGTCACGGAGCCGCGCGCCGTCGTCGTCGGAGCGACGGCGAGGCCGCTCACACGCGCGACGCTCACACTGGACGGTGAGACCCGCGAAGTGGTCGTGCCGCCCCACTACGCCGGCTACCGCACCGTGCCGGACGGGTTGGCGGCGGCGTTGAGCGCGGCGCTGGCGCCGTCCGGCGCCTCCGCCGCGCGCTTCGAGCCGCCGCTCAAGACGCTCGCGGCCTGCGCCGGCCTCGCCCGCTACGGCCGCAACAACATCGCCTACGTGCAGGGCAGCCTCGGCAGTTACCTGATGCTGGCGGCGGCCGTCACCGACGCCGCTCCTCCGGCGGACGACGTCTGGGGCGAGCCGCAGCAGCTGGACCGGTGCGAGCGCTGCAGCGCCTGTCTTCGCGCCTGCCCCTCCGGCGCCATCCGCGCCGACCGCTTCCTGCTGCAGACGGACCGCTGCCTGACCGGCGTCAACGAGGACGAGGCGCCGTTCCCCGACTGGGTCGACCCCGCGTGGCACCACTGCGCCGTCGGCTGCCTGCGCTGCCAGCAGGCCTGTCCGGAGAACGCTGGCGTCGACCTCGTGGTCGCGCCGGCCGAGGTGTTCGACGACGACGAGACGGCGGCCGTCCTCGCCGCGACGCCTGCCGAAGAACTCGGCGCGGCGACCCGCGACAAGCTGTGCCGCTGCGGGCTCGACTACTCCCCGACCCTCATCGCCCGCAACCTGCGCGTGCTGCTCGGCAGGTGATCGCGCGCCTCAAGGCGCCCGGCCGCGATAGGCTTAAGACCGTGGAGACCGAACCGTATCCGTGGGAACACGAAGGCGTGCGTATCGTGGGCGAGCGCCTGACCGTCGCGGGACGCGACGCCGAGGCGCTCGCCCGCGAGCACGGCACGCCGCTGTACCTCGTCGACGTCACCAGCGTGGTCGACCAGGCGTGCGCGCTGCGTGACGCGCTCGGCCGCGCCGGCCTGCGGCCGCGCGTGCGCCTCGCGCTCAAGGC
The DNA here is from genome assembly GCA_012514235.1 of Actinomycetota bacterium. Lineage (GTDB taxonomy): Bacteria > Actinomycetota > Thermoleophilia > UBA2241 > UBA2241 > CAIXSE01. The sequence goes on along the minus strand of JAAZAR010000096.1, from coordinate 6,538 downwards.
ACAGCGCGCGCCCGACGTGCTCGCCGCGCTGCGCGGGATCGCGCCTGCCGGCTCGCCTGAGGCGGTGGGAGTGGACGTCTGCTCCCCGGGCGAGCTTCTCCACGCACTGGACAACGGGTTCGTGGCCGACGAGATCAGCTACACGGGCACGAACCTGTCCGAGCGCGACCTCGACGTGATCGTCCCCACCGGCGTGCACGTCAACGTGGACCTGATCACCCAGCTCGAGCGTTACGGGCGGCGGCGACCCGGGAGCGCCGTCGGCCTGCGGCTGAACCCGCGCGCCGGCGTCATGCGAGGCCACGACGAGAGCCTGTACAGTGGCCGCGGGCCGACCAAGTTCGGCATCTACGAGGAGGACCTGGGACGGGCCGTGACCGTCGCCCGGCGTCACGGCCTCGTCGTCGACACCGCCCACGTCCACCTGGCCAACGCCATCCTGGACGAGGAGCTGCCGGCTTACGACGCGGCGCTCGCGCGCGTGGCGCGCATGACCGAACGGCTTCTCGAGGCCGGCTGCCCGCTCGTCGAGGTCAACGTCGGCGGCGGACTCGGCACCCCGCTGCTCCCCGGGGAGCGTGCCCTCGACCTCGACGCCTGGGCGGGCATCCTGGCACGGCACTTCGGCGGGTTCGGCCTGGACGTCGGCGTGGAACCGGGCGAGTTCCTCGCCAACCTCTCCGCCGTCCTCCTCGCCGAGGTCGTCACCGTCGAAGAGCGGCTCGGCGCCACGTTCGTCGGGCTCGACGTGGGCTGGAACGTGATGAACGACCCCTTCATCTACAAGCGGCCGGTCGACGTCGTCGTCGCCTCGCGCGCCCGCGCCCCGCGACACCGGGTGGTCACGCTGGCGGGCAACATCAACGAAGGCGACGACCTCTTCGGAAGAGACCTCCCGTTCGCGGACGTGCGGGAGGGAGAGATCGTCGCCTTCGCGTCCACGGGCGGCTACACGGCGGGCATGTGGACCGACCACTGCATGCGGCCACGAGCCCGCGTCCTGTACTTCCGCGAGAGGATCTGAGCCGCCGGGACGCCGACCCGGGCTACTGCGTCGCCCGCGCGAACTCGCGCACGGCCTCGACGGCCGCCTGCCAGCGCCGGCGCAGGTCGCCGGCACCGGTCCGCTCCGCGGGCGCGAAGGTGGCGCCGGCCCTCCAGAGCCCCGCGGCCTCGTCCACGTCATCCCACACGCCGGTGGCAAGACCCGCGAGCCACGCGGCGCCGAACGCGGTCGCCTCGGGTTGCCCCGCCCGCGTGACCGGCACGCCGAGCAGGTCCGCCTGGAACTGCAGCAGCAGGTCGCTCGCCGCGGCGCCGCCGTCGGCGCGGACCTCCGCCGGCGCCACCCCGGCGCCGTCCGCCTCCGCCTGGTAGAGGTCGGCCACCTGGAAGGCGATGCCCTCGAGGGTCGCGCGCGCGACGTGGGCTGCGGTCGTCCCCCGCGTGAGGCCGAAGATGCCGCCGCGGGCGTACGGGTCCCAGTACGGGGCGCCGAGGCCGGCGAGCGCGGGGACGAACACCACGCCGTCGCTGGAGGGCACGCTCTGCGCGAGAGACGTGGCCTCGGCGCCGCTGCCCACGATGCCGAGGCCGTCGCGCAGCCACTGTACCGCGGCGCCGCCGATGAAGACGCTGCCCTCGAGGGCGTACGTGCGCCGGCCGGCGAGCTGCAGCGCCACCGTGGCGACGAGGCCGGGCGGCGCGGCCACGGGCTCGTCGCCGGTGTTCAGCAGCAGGAAGCAGCCGGTCCCGTAGGTGACCTTGATCATGCCGCGCCGCGTGCAGGCCTGGCCGAAGAGCGCCGCCTGCTGGTCGCCGGCCATGCCGGCGATCGGGACGGCGGCGCCCAGCAAGGCCGGATCGGTCTCGCCGCACACACCGCTGCTGTCCACCACCTCCGGCAGCAGCGCCCGCGGCACGCCGAACAGCTCGAGGAGCTCGTCGTCCCAGTCGCCCGACCGGATGTCGTAGAGCAGGGTGCGGGATGCGTTGGTGGCGTCGGTGACGTGGGAGCGGCCGCCGCTGAGCCGCCACGCCATCCACGTGTCGACCGTGCCGAAGGCGAGCTCGCCGGCCTCGGCGCGCTCTCGGACGCCGGCGACGTTGTCGAGCAGCCAGCGCAGCTTGGTGCCCGAGAAGTAGGGGTCGAGCAGCAGCCCGGTCTTGCGCCGGACCAGCGCCTCGGCGCCCGCGCCGCGCAGTTCTTCACAGTAGCCGGCCGTGCGCCGGTCCTGCCACACGACGGCCGGCGCCACGGGCACTGACGTCGCGCGATCCCAGACCACGGTGGTCTCGCGCTGGTTGGCGATGCCGATGCCGGCGATGCCGGAGGCACTCGCGCCGGCCTTCTCGAGCGCCTCGCGCGCGGTGGCGAGCTGCGCCCGCCAGAGCTCCTCGGCATCCTGCTCGACCCAGCCCGGATGCGGCGTGCGCAGCCCGACTTCCTGCTGGGCGCTCGCGACGACGACGCCGGAGGCGTCGATCACGAGCGCCCTGCCGCTCGTCGTCCCCGTGTCGAGCGCCAGCACCAGCTTGCCGGTGGTCCCCTCTCCCATGCCGCCCTCCTGCCGTGTCTCCGCCTGCTCAGCTCGGCGGTCATGATATCCCGCCGGCCATCCCTGGAGTCGCGGCGGCATCACCTCCGCCGGCCCTCCCACTATCGGAATACCAACCTTGGCGGTCGGGTATATGCTCGACCGGAGCCGAGTTGCGCCACCTTGCCGCCCACGCGAAGGGAGACCACATGGCAGACGAAGGCAAGCCTGCCCTCACGCTCGACTGCATCGGGCTGTACTGCCCGGAGCCGCTGTTCCAGACGCGCGAGAGCATCGACTCGATAGAGGTCGGCGAAGTCCTGGAGGTCATCGCCGACGACCCGGCCGCCGAGGAGGACCTCAAGCGCTTCGCCAAACGGGCCGGCCACGAGGTCGTCTCGCTCGAGAACGACGGCGTCGAACTCCGCGTCCTGCTTCGCAGACTCAAATGACGGATCGTTCCCCAGCAAGGCACTGACCGAAAGGATCCCCATGGCCGAAGAGAAGAACATCCTGTACGTCCAGACCAGCAACGCGCCGGAGCGCCAGTATTCGCCGCTCGTCCTCGCGCAGAGCGCCAAGGCGATGGGCATCGACGCCGCCGTGTACTACCTGGGCATGGGCCTGACCGTGCTCAAGCCGGGCGCCGCCGAGGAGATGCAGCTGGGCAGCTTCCCGAGCGTGGCCGAGATGCTGCGCAAGACCATGGACATGGGTATCCCCGTCTACGTCTGCGAGGCCAGCAAGCAGATGCTCGGCTGGGACACCGTCGAGCTCATCGACGGCGTCAAGATCGTCGGAGCGGCGACCCTGAACGACCTCGCCCTCGATGCCGACGCGACCATGTGGTTCTGAGGCGTCCCATGACTGACGGCGGGAACGTGAAGGCGACCGACCCCGGCGAGGCGCTGCGCAGCGCCGGGGTCGTCTACGCCGACTATCAGAGCGCCAAGCCCGTCGACCCGCGCGTGGTCGAGGCCATGCTGCCGTACTTCACGGAGAAGTTCGGCAACGCGGCCTCGCTGCACGGCGTGGGTGACGTCGCAACCCAGGCGCTGGAGGAGGCACGCGCGCGGGTGGCTGCGTTCTTCGGCGCGGACCCGCGCGAGATCGTCTTCACGAGCGGCGCCACGGAGGCGAGCAACCTCGCCGTCGCGGGCTACGCCCTCCGCAACCGCCGCAAGGGCGACCACGTCATCATCAGCGAGGCCGAGCACATCAGCGTGCTCACTCTCGGCAAGTACCTGGAGAAGCAGGGCTTCCGCGTCACGCGGGCGCCCATCGACCTGTACGGACGCGTGAACCCCAAGAAGCTGCGCGCCCGCATCACAGACGAGACCATCCTGGTCTCGCTCCAGTGGGCGAGCAACGAGATCGGCACCGTGCAGCCCGTCGCCGAGATCGCCGAGATGCTCGACGGTACCGGCATCGCGCTGCACAGCGACGCCGTCGCCGCCGAGGGGCTCCTCCCCATCGACACGAGCGCGGTCCCCGTCAGTCTGCTGAGCCTCTCGAGCAACGACCTCTACGGGCCGCGCGGGATCGGCGCACTCTACGTCCGCAAGGGCGTCCAGGTCGCGCCGCAACTGCTGGGCGGCGGGCAGGAGCGCGGCCTGCGCTCGGGCAGCGAGGATCTCGCCGGCATCGTGGGATTCGCCGCGGCCGCCGACATCATGGCCGCGGAGATGCCGGCCGAGGTGGAACGCATCCGGGCCATCCGCGACCGGCTCGTGGAGCGCGTCCTCTCGGAGATCCCGGACGTGCACCTCAACGGCCACCCGGAGCAGCGGCTGCCGAACAACGCGCACTTCCGCTTCGAGGCGGTGGAGGGCGAGGCGATGGTCCTGTCGCTGCGCGACGCCGGCATCGCCGCGTCCACCGGCTCGGCCTGCAGCTCCAAGACGCTCGAGCCCTCCCACACGCTCATCTCCTGCGGTCTCCTGCACGAGGAGGCCCACGGCTCGCTCGAGTTCACCTTCGGGCGCTGGAGCAGGATGGAGGACGTGGACCGCATCATGGAGGCGCTCCCGGGCGTGATCAGGCGCCTGCGCTCCCTGTCGCCGTTGTACAAGACGAGCGCGCCCGCAGAGCCATGAAGCCGACCATCGATCTTCCCATACTGCCGCCCCCGGAGACGCCGGCCGCAGCGCTCACCGACCCGAAAGGCTCCGACCGATGAAATCGACGCAGTACACAGACAAGACGCTCGACCATTTCCGCAACCCGCGCAACGTAGGGACGCTGGAAGGAGAGAACGTCGCCGTCGGTCGCGTGGGCAACCCGACCTGCGGCGACCTCATGGACATCTACATCCGGGTGGGCGACGACGACACCATCCAGGACATCAAGTTCCAGACGTTCGGCTGCGGGTCGGCCGTCGCCACGTCGAGCATGATCACCGAACTCGTCCAGGGCATGAAGCTGGATGACGCGCTCAAGGTGAGCCGGGGCGACGTGGCCGACGCGCTCGAAGGACTGCCGCCGATCAAGATGCACTGCAGCAACCTGGCCGCCGACGCGCTGCACGAGGCGATCAAGAACTGGCGCGAGGGCGTCAGCCCGGAGGACGCCAAGAAGACGCCGGGCGGCACCGCCTGCCACCCGATCCCGGCCGCCGTGGCCGAGGTCGAGATCAAGGGCCTCGACGCCTACGAGGGCAAGGGCCTGTACCGGACGCTCGACCACCTCGACGACGTCGCCGACGAGCGCGTCGTCGTGCTCGACACGGGCGACGAGGCCGCACAGCTGGCCATCGACCTCACCGAGCACACCGGCCGCGTGGTCCTCATGACCACCGGCAAGGAGCCGAGCGTGAGCCCGGCGGTGCGGTCGGCCCTGCGCCTCAGCGACGTGAAGGTCCTTGCTGAGGCGCAACCGCTCGAGCTGCTCGGCGAAGGCGAGCTCGAGCGCATCCGCGTCCACGACCTCAACGAGGACGAGGAGTACGAGCTCACCGCCGACGCCTTCGTCGTGCTCGAATGATCCCGAGTCGCCACGGCTAGAAGGTGCCGCCGCTCCGCGACTGCGCGGTCACGGAGCGGGCAGGCCGACGTCGGTCTCCGCGGAGCCGCCGGTGGTCCAGCTGGCGCCGGCGGCGGCGGCCATCACGGCCGCCATGGCCGCCGCCTCGAGCGGCGTGATGCGCTGGCCCAGCACGATGAGGGCGGCCAGCGCGGCCACGGCGGGCTCGATGCTGAGCAGCACGCCGTAGGTCGCGGCGCGCACGCGTCGGATCGCCACCATCTCCAGCCAGTAGGGGAACGCGGAGGAGACGACGGCGATGACCAGTCCGAGCAGGACGGCTTCCCAGTGCCCGGCCAGCCTGACGCCGTCGATCGCCAGGAGTGGAGTGGCCAGCACCGAGGCGCCGGCCGTCATCAGCGCCGTGACGACGAGCGGGTCCATGCCGGTCACGACCCGCTTGGCGAGCAGCAGGTACGCCCCCCAGCAGATGCCGGCCGACAGAGCGAGCAGCAGGCCGACGCCGGTGGCCGCGCCCGACGGGCCGGCGAGGACGACGACTCCCGCGCCGGCCAGGACGATCCACAGCCAGTCCAGCCGGCGCCGCGTGCCGATGATGGCGACGCCGAGCGGCCCCACGAACTCGATGGCGACGACGATGCCGACGGGCACTCGGGTGATGGCGCCGTAGAAGCTGAGGTTCATGAGGAAGAGGGTCACCGCAAGGGCCGCCAGCGGCAGGCGGTGCCCCTTGGGCGGCAGTCGCAGCGCGCGCGGCCTCAGACAGAGGAGGATCAGCGCGGCGAACGCCGTCCGCAGCCAGAGCGCCTCGACCACACCGACGGAGGCGATGACGCGCACGGCGAGGGCGGAGCCCGTCTGGATGGAGAGCGTGAGCACGACGACCAGCGCGCCGGCGACCGCGGCGTCTCGCCGCGCCGGCGCTCCGGCCGGTCCTCGAGCGTGTCGCGCGTCGTCCATGACGCCAGTCTACTGAGGCGGCTGCGGTCGGAGCACCCGCGACGCCGGAGGGTACGATC
>JAAZAR010000091.1 GCA_012514235.1 Actinomycetota bacterium | reverse complement strand
TGAGGGTCTCCTAGCCCTGGCCATGCAGGCTCCATCTCGTCTTCGCTGCCTTGGAGGCCTGCAGGCTGCGCCCTCTCGGCACGGTCTGTTCGTTGTCCGGGTCGAGGTCGGGGAGCTGCAGCTCGGCCAGGAGCCGGCGCAGCTCGGCCCGGGACTGGCGGAGCTCCTGGAGGGCAGGATGGATGACGGGCTGGCCGCGGGAGCCGGTGGCGGTCTGTCCTTCGCGCCCTACCGTCTCGCACAGGAGGTCGCACTCGTTGAGCGCGCGGCAGACCTCCACGAGGATCTCGAGCTCGGGCGTGGAGAGGTCATAGTCCCGGGTGACGAGGTTCCAGAAGCGCCGGCCCCGGGACTTCGGCGCCACGTCGGCGGGCGCCTTCGGGCGCCGGCGCGCGTCTTGGCCCGCGGCCTGTCCGTCAGAGGTGCTCATAGCGTCCCTGTGCACTGGAGCCGCCGCATATGCGCCGGGCCGGACTTGCTGAGCTCCCCGTGAGCGCTCGGAGGGCAAAAGGGGTCGCATAGCACCCCCCATGGGGCGTTCATGCCTCCATGCAGGCACTTCGCGTCGCACCGGCGCTCGCTCCGGCTGCTATCCGTTACGGTAGCACGCACAGCCGCACACTCAGTCCTGGCGCGTGGTCTCGCAGCCGAGTTCGTACAGCCGCGCCGCGCCGCTCTCGCTCTGCTCCTCTTCCGCGAGCTGGTTGACGAACGACTCGTGGGCGGCCTGGCCGTACCGTGGATCGGTCGGACTGAGGCCTCCTTGTTCCCGGCGCGAGCGGCGTCGAGCTTCCTCGCGCTCGGCGGCTTCGATGACTCGCTTGCGCTTCGGATCGCGCTCGAGCTTCGCCAAACGCGATTCGTGAACAAGCACGAGCGTGCCCCCATCATCGACCACCTTCGTCGGCTCGCCCGTGTGGGTACTGCAGAGGATGCACGCGCTGCCCTGCGACCGCGCGACGGCTGCGTGCACCCATGGCGCCTCGAGGTCCACGGGCTCGCTGAGCAGGCGCTCGTGGTCGGGATCGCCCGGTGGCGTCCACTCCGCGGCCGGCCAGTCGGCGTCCGCGGTGACCACTTCAGCGACCATGCGCAGAGCGTCGTCCAGCTCGACCGGCAGGTTGCCCGCGGGGTTGATCTGCCCGACCTTGACCGGGATGAGCACCTTGCCCAGCGGCCGTTTGCTCGGCATGTGCGTCTCGCTGTACCAGGGCAGGCCGGCGCGCGTCTCGGCGTCGGTCGCTGCCCTGACCTCCGGGAAGCGGGACCGCATCTCGGCATCCAGGTGGCCGACGCCGGCATACCGGGCCGCGGCTGCGCTCACGGCTTCCACGGCCCCGCTCACGGCTTCACGGGCCGCGGCGTGGGCGTCAGCGGCGTCCGTGACCATCCGGCGGCGCCAGCCTGCCCAGGACTCCGAGACGGCATCCACGAGCCGGGTGTGGGCCTCGGCGATGAGCTGCTCAGCGGCCTGCAGGCCGACGAGGGCGGAGCGGGCGGCCTCGTCGGCCTTCGGCTCCGTCAGCTTGGGCGCCGGCTTCTCGTCGCGCATCGCGGCGGCGGCGCGCTTCACGTCCTCCGCGGCGGCCTCGGCCCGGGCCTTGCCGGCGGCGTCGGCCTGGTCGGCCACGCGGACGGCCCAGTCGCAGGAG
>JAAZAR010000059.1 GCA_012514235.1 Actinomycetota bacterium | reverse complement strand
GCCGGCGTGCAGACGGGCGTGCACTACCCCGTCCCGCTGCACCTCACGCCGGCCTACGCGCACCTCGGCTACGGCCCCGGCGACTTCCCGGTGGCCGAGGCCCTGGCGCCGCGCATCCTCAGCCTGCCGATGTTCCCGCAGCTCACGCCGCAGCAGCAGGACTACGTGATCGAGCAGCTCGTGAGCGCCGTCGACGAGGTCGCCGTCGCGTGAGTGCCTCGGTCGCAGAGGCACTCGAGCGCGTCGATCGCGGCCCGAGTTGCCCGGTCGACGCAGTGCCACCGGCCACGCTGCCGCTTCGGCGGCGGCTTGCCGGCTTCTCCATCGCCGTCGATCTCGTCTGCCTGTCCGTCGCCTACGAGCTCGCCCTGATCGTCTTCGCCTTCGCCCACCGCGGGTCGCTGCCGCAGGCGCCCATCACCTTCGACTGGTCGTTCGTCGTCGCCTGCGTCGTCGTCCTGGCCGTGTTCCACCGGCTCGGCCTGTACCGCCTGGAGGCCTACGTCTCTCGGCCGCTGCAGGCGCTGCTCATCCTGCACGGAGCCGTCGCGGTGCTGGTGGTGAGCTCCTTCGTCGCCTTCGCCCTCAAGACGCCGCTCGTGAGCGACTCGCGCCTCACGGTCTTCGTCACGTTCCTCTTCTTCTTCGTCCTCACCGCCGCGGTGCGGCTGCGCTGGCTGGACAGCCTGTATCGGCAGGACGTGCGGGAGCGGCCCGGGCCCACCGTGGTGGTCGGCTGGTTCACCGATGCCGGCATCCTGATGAGCCGGCTCAGGGAGCTGCGCGGCTTCGCTGACGTGCGCGCGCTGCGGCCGGCCGACCGGCGGCGCAACGGCTACGACGCCGACCTCAAGCTGCTGGAGGCGCTGGCCGCCATGGAGCCGGCGCCGCGCCAGGTGTTCCTGGACGGCGCCTCGCTCGGCCACAAGGCCACGCTCGACCTCGTCCGCGTGGCCTCCGCCCGCGGCAGCGACGTGTACGTCACCGGCCGGCTGGTCAGCCCGCTGGACACGGGCGGGCTGCTCTCCCGGCTGTTCGAGCTGCCCGCCATGCGCGTGCGGCACGACCCGGGCTGCAGCCCACCGGGCGCCCGCAGGGTAGCGCAGCGCGCCTTCGACATCGTCGTCTCCGGCGTCGCCCTCCTCCTGCTGGCGCCGCTCTTCGCCGTCATCGCGGTCGCCATCAAGCGCGACTCTCCGGGGCCGGTGTTCTTCCGCCAGACGCGTGTGGGCCTGCAGGGCAAGACGTTCGAGTTCCTCAAGTTCCGCTCCATGACCGCCGGCAACGACCCGACGGAGCACAAGGAGGCGCTCGCCGCCTTCATCCAGGGCGAGCACGTCGACGAGCTGGACCACGTGGACGAGTACGGCCGTCCCGTCTACAAGATGGCGGCCGACGCGCGCGTCACGCGCGTCGGCCGTGTGCTGCGCAGGTACTCGCTGGACGAGCTGCCGCAGTTCTGGAACGTGCTGCGCGGCGACATGAGCATCGTGGGGCCCCGCCCGGCGCTCCCGTATGAGGTCGAGGCCTACAAGCCGTGGCATCTGCTGCGGCTGCAGGTCACGCCCGGCGTGAGCGGCCTCTGGCAGGTCGCCGGGCGCTCGCGCGTCGAGTTTGACGACATGGTCTTTCAGGATGTGATGTACGGGATGAACCAGAGTCTCGGGACGGACGTCGACCTGTGTCTGCGCACCGTTCCCGCCGTCCTCATGGGGACGGGCGCGGCGTAGCACCGGTTCCGAGGCCAAACGGAAAGAGGTAGGAGACGTGGGAGTGGAGACACCGCTGCGGGTGGCGATCGTCGGGCACGGGTATTGGGGTCCGAACCTGCTCCGCAACTACTTTGACCTGAGCGATGTGTGGGTGTCGTGGGTCTGCGACAGCCGCCCGGAGGCGCTGGAGAAGGCGCAGAGGCGCTACCCGGCCGTGCCCGTGACCACGGACCTGGACCGCGTCCTGGGGGATCCGGACGTGGACGCGGTCGTCATCGCCACGCCGATCAGCACACACCATCCCATCGCGCTTGCCGCGCTCGAGGCCGGCAAGCACGTCTTCATCGAGAAGCCGATGACGGCCGACACGCAGCAGGCCTGCGAGCTCGTCGAGCTGGCCGAGGACCGCGGCCTCAAGCTCATGGTCGGTCACACCTTCGTGTTCAGCCCGCCGGTGCGCAAGGTCAAGGAGATCATCGAGAGCGGCGCGCTGGGCGACATCTACTTCGTCACCACCCAGCGCGTGAACCTCGGGCTGCACCAGAAGGACGTCAGCGTGGTCTGGGACCTCGCCCCGCACGACATCAGTATCCTCTACTACTGGCTGGGTGAGGCGGCCCAGGCCGTCACCACCACCGGCCGTTGCTGCATCGTCAAGGACATCCCGGACGTGGCCTTCATGAATCTGCGCTTCCCCAGCGGCGTGGTGGCGGAGATCCAGGCGAGCTGGCTCAGCCCGGTCAAGCTTCGCCGCACCATCGTCGTCGGGAGCCGCAAGATGCTCGTCTACGACGACACCGAGAACGTGGAGAAGGTCAAGATCTTCGACCACGGGGTGGACTTCGAGGAGCCCGAGGACTTCGGCGAGTTCCAGCTCAGCTACCGGACCGGCGACATCGTCTCGCCCAAGATCCAGGGCGTGGAACCGCTGTTCCTGGAGGCGTCACACTTCGTGGAGTGCTGCAGGAGCGGCGCCACGCCGATCACCGACGGCTGGGCCGGCCTCCAGGTCGTGGCCTCGCTGGAGGCCGCGCAGGCGTCGCTGGACAACGGCGGAGCCGGCATCGACCTGCCCGAGCAGGCCTTGAGGGCGCGCGCGTGAACGAAGCGCTCGTCTACCCCAACGTCACCCTCGGCGAGGGCTGCGACCTGCAGCCGCCGTGCATCGTCGGCAAGCCGCCGCGGGGCGCCGGCGAGGGCGAGCGGCCGCTCGCCATCGGCGCCGGCGCCGTCGTCCGGCCCTTCACCACCATCTACGCCGGGAGCACCTTCGGCGCCCGCCTCAACACGGGCCAGGGCGCCAGCATCCGCGAGGACAACCGCCTC
>JAAZAR010000026.1 GCA_012514235.1 Actinomycetota bacterium | reverse complement strand
GCGCTCCGGCCCTTCCCGAGCCTGTGCTAGAATGCCCGCTGTACGGTCGGCGTGTGGCGCAGCCTGGTTAGCGCACTAGTCTGGGGGACTAGGGGTCGCCAGTTCAAATCTGGCCACGCCGACCATTTTCTTTGCAGGGATTTCTTCTCCTGAAGGTCCGTCCGCCAGCTCGACGAGCTTCGGGCCGGACTTCTCGAGCAACTGGCCGGACAGATGGCCCGGGAGCTTCTCGACGACGTGCCATGAGCATGCGGACGGCACGCACTCAGCGGACACTCACTGAGTCCCGTCGTGGCCCGTGCAGAGCGGGCAGGCGCAGTCCACCCGGTGGAACCAGCCGTAGCTGGGAGCCTGCCAGGACGTCACTCGCTTGAAGCCGGGGGCGTCGCACGGCCGCCGCCAGTAGCACAGACCGTCGAAGTGGTACAGCACGGCCCTCTGGTCGAGCGCCCATGCAGGCTCGCCCTCCGTGAGGACCTCGAAGCGGCTGTAGTACGGCAGCCTGTCCTTTGTCGTCGACACGCCCGCATCCCCTTTCCGCACTCAATGCACTCAAAGGCCTGCGTAACCCTGTACCCCATTCGAGCGCCCCTGCGCCCTTATGCCGTTGCACTCACGTACGGCTCCCGCAGACGAGGCGCAAGGCGGTGATCGTGCATGCGCTGCGACCGTGCACGCCGCAGACGAAAGACGGCCGCCACTCCATGGCGGGCATGAGTGGCGGCCGTTGGCCGACCGGCGATACGGGGACAGACGAAGGGGACCTCATCCCCATCAGCGCCTTTCGCCGGTCACCACAGCAATTCTCGCCGTCTGCGGCGGTTCCTTTGCCGACGCCATCATGTCACCATCCGCTTCGCGGGTGACGTTGCCCTTGGCTTCGCGCGCGACGCCGACGTTCGCTTCTCGCCCGCGGGGGGCACGATGGGCAGAAACGTGAGAGCGACGGGGGGACCGCGGTGGATCGGAGGAACGGCGTAGCGCGCGTGCTGCTCGTGGTCTATGCGGCGGCCAGCCTGGCGGTCGCCGTGCCCCTGCTGCTCGGCGTCCCCGGGACGGGCGAGCTGACGGGCACGACGTCCGGCAGGATCCTCGCCGCCGCCCTCCTCGCGCTCGCGTGGGGCGCGGCAGCGGCCGCCCGGGACCCGTGGCAGAACCGGGTCGTGATCCAGGTGCTCATCGCGTTCACCGCGCTGGCCGCCGTGGCCATCGCCGTCCGCCTCCTCTTCCACGACGAGCCCTACGACGTGGACCCCGCCTGGATGCTCCTGCCGTTGGCGGCGGCGGCCCCGATCCTGCTCGCCGCCTTCTACCCTCGTCCGCCGCGCTCCTGACCGCCGCGACGGTGCGCCGACCGCGCTGCCGCCAGCCGGGAAGGAGAAGGAAGACCCGACCACGAGCGGCACGAAGGGACGTGACGCAGTTGCCCAAGGACAAGGACAAGCGGAAGGGACGCGAGCGCGGCGACGACGCCGAGGTGCCGTCCACGATCGCCCGCTCCGACGACAAGGCGCAGCGCACCTGGAGAGCGGCCCACGACAGCGCCGTAGAGACCTACGGCGAGGGCGAGCGGGCGCACCGCACCGCCTTCGCCGCGCTCAAGCACACGCACGAGAAGAAGGGCGACCACTGGGAGCCCAAGGACGAGAAGGGACCGTCCGATCCGCGCTCCGAGAAGTCGACCGACGAGGCGCGACGAGGCGAAGGCAAGACCTACGGCGGCATCGACTACCACGGACACACCAAGAAGGAGTTCGAGGAGCGCGCCAGGGACCTCGGGATCACCGGCCGCAGCCGCATGACCAAGGACGAGCTCGTCGAGGCGATCGCGAAGCGCGAACGTTCGGAGGAGGCCAAGCAGCGCCGCAAGAAGGCGGCGTGAGGCTGGATCAGGCGGCGGACGAGAAGTGGACGGCCGCCGGAGAGGCCGGCGTCAGAAGCCGACGGCGGCGGTCGCCCGCGAGCCGTGGCCGTTGCCGCGGTTGCCGCCGTTACCGCCGGCGCGCAGCGCCTCGGCGATGTCCTCCGGCACCGGCTGGCGCCGCAGGAGGATGGCGTAGAGCTTGTCGGCGAGCGCCGGCGAGCCGTCGAGGACGCCCGCGACCTGCCGCAGGCGGTACTCGAGGAAGAAGTCGGGCTCCACGTGGAGCGCCTCTGCGATCACCGCGATCACCGGGTCGGCCGGCACGGTCCTCGTCCCCTTGGTGAGGTGGTTGAGGTAGCCGGCCGAGAGCTTGGTCTTGTACGCCAGCTGGCGGTAGCTGAGCCGGCGCTCGTCCATAAGGCCCTTCAGGGCGACGGGGAACCGCTCCTGGGAGAACCGGTTCCGCGTGATCGGGGTTGTGTGCATCGCTCCCATGCTTGCTGTATCGCCCGGAAGGGCCAGATACTTGAGAGGCAACGGCACCGTTGTTGTCCGGCCTGACAACGCATTGCGCCGGGCGAGGCAGGAGCGGCCGCGCAGCCGGTCGCTACGCGCGGGCGAGCAGGTCCGTGAGCGCGGCGGCGAGCTCGGCGACGGGTACGTCGCGGCGCTCGCCGCTCCCCCGCTCCTTGAGCTCGACGACCCCCTCGCCCGCGCGCTTGCCGACCACGACCTGCGCGGGGCAGCCGAGCAGGTCGGCGTCCTTGAACTTGATGCCCGGGCTCATCTCGCGGTCGTCGAACACGACCTCGAAGCCCTCCGCGCCGAGGCTCGCGTACAGCTCCTCCGCGAGCGCGCGCTGCGTGTCGTCCGAGGCGCGCACCAGGATGAGGTGCACGTGGAACGGCGCGATGCTCGCCGGCCAGACGATGCCGTTGTCGTCGTGGTGCTGCTCCACGGCGGCGGCGGCGATGCGCGCGAGGCCGATGCCGTAGCTGCCCATGACGATGGGCTTCTCCTTGCCGTCCTCGTCCAGGAACGTGGCCCCCATGGGCACGGAGTACTTGAGGCCGAGCTGGAAGATGTTGCCGACCTCGATGACGCGCGCGCCCTCGAGCTCACCCGGGCACTGCGCGCACGGGTCGCCGGGGCGCGCGTCGCGCAGGTCGGCGAAGGTTGCCTGCGGCACCTGCTCCAGGGTGACGCCGCTCCTGTGGAAGCCGGGCCGGTTGGCGCCGGCCACGTAGTGGCCCCGGCGCAGCGACTCGTCGGCGTACACCGGCAGCGGCGTCGGCACGGGGCCGACGAAGCCCGGCTCGACGCCCTGCGCCTCGAGCACCTCGTCCGGCGTCGCCATGCGGAAGCCGGCGCCGAGGGCGCGCTCCAGCTTGAGCTCGTTGAGCTCGTGGTCGCCGCGCACGAGGACCATGACGGGGCCGGAGGAGGTGACGGGGCCGGAGGAGGCGGCGGGGCCGCCCGCGCCGGCCTCTCCCCCGCCCTCGGGCACCACCACGAGCGCCTTGACGAAGGCGCGCGCGGGCAGACCGAGGTAGTCGGCCACCTGCTGGATGGTCTTGCAGTCCGGCGTGTCCAGCTCCGCCTCGGCGAACAGGTCCACGAGCGCGCCGGAGGCCTTCGCGAACGGCGCGTCGTCCGCGCCCCGCGGCGTGAGCTCGCTCGCCGGCGGCTCGGGATCGGCGCCGGCGACCGCCGTCTCGACGTTGCTGGCGTAGGCGCACTCGCGGCAGAAGACGATCTCGTCCTCGCCGGCCTCGGCGAACGCCATGTACTCGTGGCTGATGGCGCCGCCCATCATGCCCGAGTCGCCCTCCACCATCATGAACTCGAGGCCGCAACGCCTGTAGATGCGGTCGTAGGCGCCGATGTGCAGGCGGTAGCTCTCCTGCAGGGCCTCCTCGCTCACGTCCAGGCTGTACGAGTCCTTCATGATGAACTCGCGCGTGCGCAGGATGCCGCTCTTGGGCCGCGCCTCGTCGCGCTCCTTCGTCTGGAAGTGGTACCAGAGCTGCGGCAGCTGCTTGTAGCTGTGGACCTCCCGCGCCGCCAGCCAGGTGACGACCTCCTCGTGGGTCATCGCCAGCACCATCTCGGCCCGTTTGCGGTCCTTGAGGCGGAACATCTCCTCGCCGATGGCGTCCCAGCGGCCGCTCTCCTGCCAGATCTCGGCCGGCTGCATGACCGGCATGAGCATCTCCTGGCAACCGATCGCGTCCATCTCCTCGCGGATGATCTGCTCGATCTTCTGCATCACGCGCCAGCCGGCCGGCAGGAACACGTAGATGCCGGCGGCGAGCTGGCGCACGAGGCCGGCGCGCACCATGAGCTTGTGGCTCACGGCCTCCGCGCCGGCCGGATCCTCTTTGACGGTGGGCAGGAGCAGCTGGCTGACGCGCATGTGGCCTCGCGATCGTGGGCTTCCGGACCCGGTAATGCTACCAAAGGACGCCACGGATACGGCACGCGGCCAGGTGATACCATGCGATGCCGACGAGCCCGCACGAACCGCCTGGAGGCCACGGACCGATGCGCATCCTGTTCGTCCTGCCGGACCTGCCGCACCCGCCGTTCACCGGCGCGCACGCCCGTCCCCTGACGCTGCTGCGCGCCGCGGCGCGCAAGCACGAGGTCGCCGTGGTCGGGGCGGCTCCCGCCGACGCCGATCTCGGCGTGCTGCGGGAGCTCTGCTCCGAGGTGCGGGTAGCGCCCGTCGGCGGAGCCAGGCCGGCGCCGCGCCGGGCCGCGACCGCCGGCAGGCGGCTCGTCACCCCGGTCCCGCTCGTCAGCGCCGGCCGGGCTCGCTCCGTCGCCGGCCTGGTCGACGAGCTGGCCGCCTCCTGGCGGCCGGAGGCCCTGGTGGTCGAGACCCTCCACGCGGCGCACTACCGCCTGCCGGACGTGCCGCTCGTCGTCGACCTCCCCGAGGTGCCCAGCGGCCTCTGCGAGTCGGCCGCCGCCGCCCGCCCCGTCCGCTACCTGGCCGCCAACCTGCAGGCGGCCACGAGCCGCCGCTACGAGCGGAGCCTGCTGCGCGACACCATCCCCGTCACGATCAACGACGGCGATCGGGAACGCCTCGCTACGCTCGGCGTGGAGTCCTACACCATCCCGCTGGCGATCGACCTGCCGCCCGAGGACGCGGTGTACGAGCGCGGCTCGGTCGCGCGGCACGACGTGGCCGTGCGCCTCCTCTTCATCGGCTCCTTCGTCCATGCCCCCAACCGCGACGCGGCCAAATGGCTGGTGAAGAAGCTGGCGCCGGAGCTGCGCGCCGAGCGCGTGCCCTTCGCCATGGTCATCGCCGGGCTGCAGGCGCCGCACCGGCTGCGCAAGGCCGCCGGCGCCGGCGTCACCGTCATGTCGGACGCGCCCGACCTGGACCCGCTCTACCGCAGCGCCGACATCGTCCTGGCGCCGCTGCCCCACGGCGGCGGCACCAAGAACAAGACGCTTGAGGCGATGGCCTGGGGCCTGCCGGTGATCGGCACTCCCCAGGCCTTCACGGGGCTGCCGCAGCTGGACGGGCGGGCGTTCGTGGTGGACCCGCTCGACGCGCTGCAGGTGACGCGACGCATCGGTGCGCTGCGCGACGACCCGGAACTGCGGCTGCAGCTGGGACTGGCCGCGCGGCAATACGTGGCCGCGGCCCACTCCCCAGATCTCGTGGACGCCAGGGCCGTCGCCCTCTTCGACGCCGTCGCCTCCGGCGGCGGCGTCGCCCAGGCCGAGGCGCTGGCGCGCGCCGACGCTACGCCCGGTTCGTGACGAACCAGTCGTAGGTGAGGCGGATGCCCTCCTCGAGGCCCACCTGAGGGGACCAGCCGAGCGCCTTGATGCGGCTCACGTCCATGAGCTTGCGCGGGGTGCCGTCCGGCCGGGAGTCGTCCCAGAGCACGGGGCCCTCGTAGCCCACCACGCGCTGGACGGTGTCGGCGAGCTCGCGGATGGTGAGGTCCTCGCCGCAGCCCACGTTGAGCAGGCCGTCCGGGACGTCGGCCGCGTGCACGTGCTGCAGGCAGAACGTGATGGCCCGGCCGACGTCCTCCACGTACAGGAACTCCCGCCGCGGCTTGCCCGTGCCCCACAGCGCGAGCTCGGTCTCCGGTCCGGTCGCCCCGCTCTCGAGCGCGAGCTTAGCCTCGTGGAACTTGCGGATCATGGCCGGCAGCACGTGGCTGGAGGTGAGGTCGAAGTTGTCGCCCGGTCCGTACAGGTTGGTCGGCATGAGCGAGAGGTAGTCGGTGCCGTACTCGCGGTTGAGGCTGCGGCACAGCTCGATGCCGGCGATCTTGGCGATGGCGTAGGCGCGGTTGGTCTC
>JAAZAR010000031.1 GCA_012514235.1 Actinomycetota bacterium | reverse complement strand
TGCGCGACCGCGTCAAGGTGATGGTCGGGGGCGCCCCCGTGACCGCCGCCTGGGCGGACGAGATCGGCGCCGACGGCTACGGCGCCAACGCCGGCATGGCGGTGGAGCGGGCGAAGGAGCTGGTGGGATAGGCTGAGTACGTTCGAGGCGGCTGCCTGGAGCCGTCGATCACGGGCGCGACACGAGGTGACGGGATGACGGTACGGGTCCAGTGGCTCACGGCCGGCGAGCGCGACGCGGTGTACGAGGAGGCGCTCCGCATCCTCGAGACCGTGGGCATGCGCATGCGCGGTGCGCGGGCGCTCGCTGCGCTGCGGGAGGCGGGCGCCCAGGTGGATGCCGACGGCACGGCGCGCCTGCCCACGGAGCTCGTGGAACGCGCCGTCGCCGCCTGCCCGCGCGACGTGCTCATGGCGGGCGAGGAGCCGTCGCTCGACGTGCGCCTGGACGGCTCCCGCACGTTCTTCAACTGCAGCGGCTGCGCGGCCAAGACGCTGGACCAGGAGACGGGCGTCGTGCGGCCGTCCACACTCGCCGACCTGCGCGACGGGACCGTCGTGATGGACGCGACGCCCGAGCTCGACGTGGTGTGGACCTTCCTCACGGCCACCGACGTGCCGCTCGAGCGTCGCGAGCTGGTCGAGTACTACACCTACCTCACCGAGACCGCCAAGCCGGTGGTCTTCCTCGACTGTCCCGAGAAGACGGACCACGTGCGCCGCATCGTCGAGATCGTCTCCGGGGACCTCGACCGTTTCAGGCAGCGGCCGCGCCTCTCGCTGCTCTGCGCGGCCCGGTCGCCGCTGGAGGTCAACGGTCGCTTGCTGGACGTGGCCTGCGAGTTCGCCTCGCTCGGCGCCCCCATCTGGATCTACTCGATGCCCATCTCCGGAGCCACCGCACCGGTCACGCCGGCCGGTACGCTGGCCCTGATGTGGTCGGAGGTGCTGGGGACGCTGACGGCCGTCCAGACGGAGGCTCCGGGGGCGCCGGTCCTCGCCTGTTGCGGTCCCGGCATCCTGGACATGCGCTCGACCACGATGTCGCTCGGTAATCTCGAGAGCACGCTCATGGGTGCGGCCGCGGTGGAGATCGGTCACCATCTGGGGATCCCGGTGCACAACTCCGGCCTCTCCACCGATGCCAAGCACCTCGGGCTGCAGGCCGGCTACGAGAAGGGGCTCAAGGTGGCGGCCACGGTCGCCACCGGCGCCGACATGTGCAGCGGTGGGTTCGGGTTCCTCGACTCCTCGAGCACCTTCAGTCTGCGCACGATCCCTGTGGACGCGGAGATCGCCGGCATGGCCGTGCGGATGGCGCGCGGCATCGAGGTGTCACCCGAGACGCTCATGGGCGACGCCATCGCTCGCGTGGGCGTGGGCGGCGACTTCTTGCGCGAGAAGGAGACGCGGCGCCGGGTGCGCGCCGGCGAGCACTTCGTGCCGCGCATCGGCTCGCGACTCCCGTTCGAGCAGTGGATCGACGAGGGCCGCACGGAGGTGGACGCTGCGGACGACGTCGTGCGGGACGCGCTCGCCGCCCGTGAGGAGCGCGGCCCCCATCTTTCCGACGACCAGCGGCGGGCGCTCGCGGAGGTGTGCGGCATGACCGCCGCCACCCGATGACCACCTGCCGATCACTCCGATCAATCCTGACAGAAGGGAGGTGCGCCCGTGAAACGGAACCACCACGCGGGGCGCACGCGCCGCGAAGGCTGCGAGTTCCGGGTGCTGACAGACGACGACCTCGCCGACATCCATCTCGGGACCATCGAGGTCCTCGAGCGGACCGGCGTGTTCGTCGAGGACGAAGAGGCGCGCGAGGTGTTCGCCGGGGCAGGCGCCGCGGTCGACGACCGGGGCGTCGTCCGCATCCCCGGTCACGTGGTCGAGCAGGCCGTGCGCACGGCGCCGAGCAAGCTCAGGCTCGCCGGTCGCAACCCCAAGAACGACATCGTGCTCGAGGCCGGCCGCGTCGGGTTCACCAACTTCGGCGAGGGCGTCGCGATCGTCGACCCGTACTCGGGCGAGCTCAAGGTGCCGACCAAGCAGGATGTCGCCGACACCGCCAAGGTGGTCGACGCGCTCCCCAACGTCGACGTCTACGAACGCGCCGTGGTGGCCGAGGACGTCGACCAGCGAGCCGTCCACCTGCACCAGTACGAGGCGTGGGTCACCAATACCTCCAAGCACGGCTTCATGGGCTCCGGCAACGGCTACCTCTCGAAGAAGCTGGTCGAGATGGCGTCGGCCGTGGTCGGCGGGCGCGAGAAGCTCAAGGCGCGCCCGATCCTCAGCTTCATCACCTGTCCCGTGAGCCCCCTCAAGCTGGTCAAGGACACGTGTGAGATCATCATGACCGGGGCGCGCGAGCACGTGGCCGTCAACATCCTGTCGATGGCGATGGCCGGCGGTTCGTCGCCGGTCACGCTGGCCGGCACGCTCATCACGCACAATGCCGAGGTGCTCGCCGGCCTCACGCTGAGCCAGCTCGTCCGGCCCGGCGCGGCCGTCGTCTACGGCAGTTCCACGACGGCCATGGACCTGCGGCTCGCCTCGGCGAGCGTCGGCTCGCCGGAGTGCGGCCTCATCAACGCGGCCGTCGCCCAGATCGCCCGCTTCTACCTGTTGCCCAGCTGGGTCGCCGGTGCGTAGGGCGACGCCAAGGCGGTCGATGCCCAAAGCGGCCACGAGAAGACCCTGACCGGCCTTCTGCCGGCGCTGGCAGGTGCCAACGTCATCTACGGTCTGGGGATGATCGAGTCGGGCATGACCTTCGACTTCGGCCAGCTCGTCATGGACGACGAGTTCGCCGGCATGATCAAGCAGTCGGTGCGCGGCATCCGCGTGGACGACGAGGCGCTCGCGGTGGACGTGATCGACGACGTCGGACCGTTCGGGGACTTCCTCAGCCACGACCACACCATGGCGCACATGCGCGAGCAGTCGCAGCCCTCGATGATCGACCGCCGCGTCCGGGAGGACTGGACGGCCGGCGGCTCGCTCACGATCCAGGACCGCGCCCTCGCCAAGGCGCGCACCATCCTCGAGACCCACGAGCCGGACCCGCTGCCGGAGGGGGTCGCGGAGGAGCTGGCCGCCATCATCCGGGGCGCGGAGCGCGAGCTCGGCGTCTCGTGACGCGGCGGAGCCGGCGAAAGGAGGGGTGCGGGTGAGCACGATCCGCACGCGTATGGGCGACGGGTACGTCGTCGAGCTGACGCCCCCGCAGCTGCGGGACGACCTGGAGGCGGGCTGCGCCGACGCCGTGAAGCGCGGCAAGGTGCCGCCGCTCGAGGTGAACGAGATCGACTGGCTCTTCGACCTCTTCGCCAACCCGAGCCGCATCATGGGCGTCGAGCCGGGCCATGAGGTCGTCCTCACCAAGGACGGATCGGTCAACACGCTGTACTCGGCCCAGCTCTCGAGCGGCGTGGGTCTGCCGCTCGGGCGCGAGCAGTGCTTCCGCATCTTCGAGCGGGCGTTCTGCTTCGACACCATGGAGATCGGTCACCCCGACTACTCCTACAAGCCGGTCAAGCCGATCGTCGCGCTGGAGGCCACGGGGGTGGAGCAGGCGCTGCTCACGGCGGTGATCCCCGTGTTCTACGGGGCGATGCCCAACTTCGGCCTCTACGCCCAGCCGGACGGGCCGTTCCCCAACCCCGCGGATCTCCTTCCGCGCGGCGAGGTGGAGGCGGCGCGCGAGGCGCAGATGCAGATGGCCCAGGCGTGCAAGGACGACATGCTGTACGTCTCGCGCCAGATGGCCATGGTGGGTGCCGACGGCATCAACTTCGACACCACCGCGTCCACCGGCGACGCGGAGTTCCTCGCCGTGCTGGAGACGGTCGAGGAGCTGGCCGCCACCACCGACCTCGCGATCGAGGTCGGCATGGCGGCCGAGTTCGTCCTCGGCTTCCACGGCGAGCTCGAGTGGCGCGGCCACCGGCTCGCCGGCATGTGGCCGCACCAGCAGGTCAAGGTGGTCGAGGAGGCCGGCGCTCACCTGTTCGGCCCCGTCGTGAACACCAACTCCCGCAAGTCGGTGCCCTGGAACGTCGCCCGGGCCGTCACGATCGTCAAGGAGTGCTCGCGGGTGGCCAGCATCCCCATCCACGCCAACGTGGGGATGGGGGTGGGGGGCGTGCCGATGTTCGAGGTGCCGCCGGCCGACGTGCTCACCCGTGCCAGCGCGGCGATGGTCGAGATCGGCCGCGTCGACGGGTTGTAGGTGGGCACCGGCGATCCCTACGGGATGTCGATCAGCCACGCACTCGCGTCGGGCATGGGCGGCATCAGGACCTCCGGAGATCTGGTGGCCCGGATGCAGATGACCCGCAAGATGCGTCTTCCCGAGGCGAAGAAGTACGTGGCCGACAAGCTCGGGGTCGGCGTGCAGGACCTCGCCGACTCGACCGTGATGCGCCGCCTCCGCGAGGAGCTGGACATCGGCGTCGTCACGGCCGTCCCCGGGGCGCGCCGCGGCATCGAGGCCAAGCGCACCATCGCGGAGCTCCTCGACGTCGACGTGCCCTGCCTCAAGCGGCTGTAGGGCGGGACGACGGAACCAGGCGCCCGCGGCCGGCTCACGCCGGCCGCGGGCGTCGCCGTCTCCGAAGCCCGCTGCCCCGGGGACGACATCCGTTTGCTGATTCCATCGTCATTCCCGATGTGCGATTACTTACTGTGGAGATTGCGGCCTCCTGCTTCATGATGTGACGGCAACATGCCTTCCGCGTTCGGAATCCGTCATGTTCGGCTTGTCAGGAACTGGGCTCGGTGCTAGGCTCGCGGGCAGGGACTCCGTCATGCGGCCGGCGGCAAGGGCCGTCCGCCAAGGGGGTCGCAAGAGCAAGGCGTCGCACGCCACGAAGAACGAGGAGCAGCTCCATGAACAAGATCGTCCCGCTCTGGTCCGTCCCGCGGTCCATCTCCACCGGGTTCGAGCGCATGATGTTCGAGCGCGGCGACTTCAAGGTGATCCACGAGCCGTACGGGTACTTCTTCTACCTGGAGGCCGCGCACAAGGAGCCCGTGGGCATGCAGCCCCAGGAGGACCATCCGCGGACGTTCGAGGGCACGACCGAGATAATCGAGGCCGCCGCCGCCGACAAGCCGGTGTTCTTCAAGGACATGGCGTACTACGTGAGCGACGTGGCGGACGAGGACTTCATGAAGAAGTTCACCAACACGTTCATCATCCGCGACCCCGCTCTGACGCTCGTCTCGTACCACAAGCTCGACCCGACGGTGACGCTCCGCGAGATCGGCTTCGAGTCCCAGTACAAGCTGTTCGAGCTGGCCAAGAAGATCACCGGCGAGGTGCCGGCGGTCGTCGACGCCGAGGACCTGCTCATCGACGCCGCATCCGTGGTCAAGCAGTACTGCGAGAAGGTCGGCATCCCGTTCCTGCCCGAGTCGCTCACCTGGGAGCCCGAGTTCAAGCAGGAGTGGAAGGACTGGGAGATGTGGCACCTGGACGCCGGCGACAGCACGGGGTTCCAGAAGGACATGGAGGAGTTCGAGTACACGGTCGACGACGTGCCCGAGCTCAGGGAGATGTACGACAAGTGCCTGCCGCTGTACGAGAAGATGTACGCGGAGCGGCTTCGTCCGTGACGTCCCGGGAGTCCCGGGGAGGGCGCGCCGCAGGCGCGCCCTCCCCGGCGACACCCACCGCCGGCGCGGCCGGCGACCCCATCCCCGCGCCACCTCCGTGAGGAGCTCCGCAGTGAACCAGCCCGACTCCAGCAGCGAAGTCAAGGACGGCGCGCCCGGCGCGTGCGAGCTCATCACGCCGTTCGGCGGCCGCGGGCTCGTCGACCTCGTCGTCCACGACCAGGACGAGCGCGCGGAGCTGCTGGAGCGGGCACGGAACCTGCCGGTCGTGCCGCTCTCGCTCCGCGCCCAGTACGACCTCGAGATGCTGGCCGTGGGCGCCTTCTCCCCGCTCGACCGCTTCATGCCGCGGGGCGAGTACGAGTCGGTCCTCTACGAGATGCGACTGGCGGGCGGCGAGCTCTTCCCGATCCCGCTCGCCCTGCCCTGTCGCGAGGAGGTCCTGCGAGGGCACCCGCGTGAGGTCGCCCTGTCGGACGAGCAGGGGGTCATCCTCGCCGTGCTCGAGGTGGACGACGTCTATCCCGCCGACATCCTGCGCGAGATGCGGGCGGTGCTCGGCGGGCGCGACAGCGCGCACCCTCTCGTCATCGAGGCGAAGAACTGGCCCAGCCACTACCTCGCCGGCAGGCCGCGGGTCTTCGACCTCCCGCGCCACCGGCTGCACGGCCCGCTGTGCCGCACGCCGGCGGAGCTTCGCGCGCGCCTCGCTGCGATGGGGCACTCGACGGTGGTCGCCTTCCAGACGCGCAACCCGATGCATCGCATCCACGAAGAGCTCACCAAACGGGCCCTCAGGGCGGTCGGCGGCACGCTGCTCATCCACCCGGCCGTGGGCGTCACCCGGCCGCAGGACGTCGCCGCCGCCCTCCGCGTGGAGGCCTACGAGGTCCTGGTGGACACCTACTACGACCCGGGCGACACCCTGCTCTCCCTGATGCCGCTGGCGATGCGCTTCGCAGGGCCGCGCGAGGCCGTCTGGCACGCCATCATCCGCCGCAACTACGGCGCCACACACCTCATCGTCGGGCGTGACCACGCGGGGCCCGGCCCGGACTCGCACGGCGTGCCCTTCTACGGGCCCTACGACGCCCAGGCCATGGCGGAGCACTACTCCGACGAGATCGGCGTGAAGACGATCCTCGCGCGCGAGCTCGCCTACCTCACCGACGAGGACCGGTACGTGGAGCTCAACGAGGTCCCGTACGGCGCCCGCGTCTCGTCCATCTCGGGCACGCAGGTGCGCGAGGAGTATCTGGCCAAGGGCAAGAGACTGCCCGAGTGGTTCACGCGGCCCGAGGTGGCGGAGGTCCTGCAGCGGGCCTACGCGCAGGGCGACGATGCGGCGTCGGGGAGCTGACCGCCGGGGGACGGGAGTGGGGCGGCCCTCGCCGCCCTCGCGCCGAGGTCTCGCGCGCGATCTCGTCGCCGGCTTCACCGTCGGGGCCAACCAGATCGGCAACGCCATGGCGTACACCATGCTCGCCGGCGTGCCTCCGGTCCACGGGCTCTACGCGGTGGCAGTCGGGACGCCGGCGGGGGCGCTCACGAGCGGGTCGCAGCGCATGCCCATCGTGCCCACCGCGGCCCTGTGTCTGGCCGCCGGCGGTGCGCTGACGGCGCTCCCGCCCGAGCGGCGGGTCGCCGGCCTCTTCACGCTCGCCGCGCTGACCGGCGCCGTCATGCTCGTCGCCGGCCTGCTGCGGGCCGGCGGTCTGGTGCGCTTCGTCTCGAACGCCGTGATGGTCGGTCTCATGGCCGGCGTCTCGGTGCAGATCCTGCTCTCCCAGCTCGGCGCCTTGACCGGCTTCACGAGCCGGTACGACAACAGGCTCCTGCGTGCCGCCGACCTGGTGCTGCATCCCGGCGAGTCGGATGTGTGGACCACGGCCGTCGGCCTGGCCACCGTCGTCGCCGTCGTCCTGCTGCGTCGGACGCGCCTCAGGCTCCTCGCCATGGCGCTCGTGCTCGTCGGCATGACGGTCGCCGTCGCCCTGCTGGGTCCTCCGTCGGTGGCCGTCATCGGAGACATCGCGCCCATCTCGCGCTCGCTGCCCGTGCCTCGCCTGCCGGACTTCTCCCTCGTGCCCGCCCTCCTGCTCCCGGCCGTCTCGCTGGTGATCGTCGGACTGGTGCAGGGGGCCGGGATCAGCCGCACGGTCCCCAACACCGACGGTTCGTTCGGCGACGCCAGCCGCGACTTCGTCGGGCAGGGCGTCGCGAACGTGGTCTCGGGCGTCTTCGGAGGGGCTGCGGTGGGAGGCTCGGTCCAGGCGACCGCCCTGAATGTGAGCGCGGGTGCCCGCAGCCGCTGGTCGTCGGTCTTCGCCGGGGCCTTCGTCGTCCTCGTGATCATGGCGGCGGCTCCTCTTGTGCAGCAGGTCCCGCTGGCGGTGACCGCCGGCATCCTCATCGTCGCCGCCCTGAGCGCGCTGAAGCCGCGCGACGCCCTCCACGTCTGGCGCGCCGACAGGCTGTCCGCGGCCGTCATGGTGGTCACGTTCGTGCTCGTGCTGGTCGTGCCGCTCCAGTACGCGGTCCTGGCCGGGGCGGTGATCTCCGTGCTCAAGCACGTCTACCTGTCGTCGCTCGACGTGCACATCAAACAGGTCGTCCTGGACGGGCAGGGGTTGCCCAGGGAGACGGCGGCCCCGCGGGAGTTGCCTGCCGACGACGTGACCGTCCTCGACATCTACGGCAGCCTCTTCTACGCGGCGGCCCCCCGGGTGAAGGCCCTGCTGCCGGTGGTCGGCGACGCGCACTGTCCGGTGGTCGTGCTGCGTCTGCGCGGCCGGCGGAAGCTCCACAGCGCGACCATCCTGGTGCTCCGCGACTACGCGCGGGAGATCGCCGCGCGCGGGGGGCGGCTGTACCTCGCCGGGGTGGGCGAGGAGATGCGGGAGCAGCTGCAGAGGACGGGCGTCCTGGACCTGCTCGGCCCCGATGCGGTGGTCACCGCCGGGGACGAGCTCTACGGAGCCTGTGCGACCGCCCAGGAGCGCGGCAGGGACTGGTTGGCCCGGCGCGGAGAAGGGTCGCCGGGTGACTCCGGCGGCGGCTGAGGGGGCGGCGTCCGCCACCGGCCGCGGTGAGCCGCGTGACGGCGTCACGCGGCGCCGGCGGCCTCCCGGCGCTCCGGGTGCTCGCCGCACCAGTCGCCCTCGTCCGTCACGGGGAACTGGCGCGGCGGAGCAGGCGGCATCCTGCGGCACTCACCCTTGTCGTTCGAGGTGCGGATCTCCACCTGGGCGTTCTCGTCAGACGACCAGCGATACTCGACCCGCTCGGGAAAGCGCGACCACCAGGGGCACGTCGCACACGCGCGCTCGTCCATGGACCACCCTTCTGCGCGGGCGCTCGCGGCGCGCCCGTGCCGTCGTCCTGGCCCGGCTCTGTCGCCGGGCCTCGCACTGCAGTCGGCGTCGAGGGTATCCCGCGCCTGCCCTCGCGCGCCAACCCGCGGCCGCCTGCCCTCGCGCGCCGACTCGCATCCGTCAGCCCGCGGTAAGGAGCACGATGCCCGAGAACACGAGCGCGGCGGCCACCAGCTGCGAGCGTCTGAGCCGCTCGCCGAGCACGGCCGCCGCCCAGACCATGGTGACGGCGGGGTTGAGCCAGCCGAGCACGCCGACGACGCTGAGGTAGCCGTGCGTGGCGGCGGAGGTGAACAGGAGGTTCGCTGCCACGATGAACAGGCCGGCGATGAGGAGCACGGGCGCCCCACGCCGCCGCAGCCTGATGGCGGGCCGCGCCACCACGGCGGCGGCCGCGAGCGTCAGCACCGCCGCCGTGCGGGCCACGGTGACCGTGTACAGCGCCCCGGCGTCGCCGCCGTAGTCCAGGGCGACAAGGAAGAGGCCGAGCGTGAGGGCGCAGCCGACGGCGGCGGCGATGCCGGCCCGGCTCCGTGTCCCTGCCGTGCCCGTCGCCGGACCACCTCGCGAGATCACGACGATCCCGATCAGGGTGACGCCGATGCCAAGCACCTGCAGCGAACCGGGGCGCTCACCGCTGGCGATGCCCCACGTCACGGGCACGAGCGCCGCGCCGGCGATGATCGGCGAGACGACGCTCATGTCGGCCAGGGCGAGCGCCTTGTAGCCGAGGAGGACGCCGAACGCTCCGACGACTCCCCCGACGGCCGGCGCGACGACGGCCGAGAGGCCCGGCCGCGCCGGCGAGATGACGGCGAGCAGGACGAGCAGCGTCGCGGAGGCGACGGCCTGCCCGGCGAGCGCCGCCGTCCAGGCGGTGGAGCGGCGCGACTCGAGGCCGGCGAGGAAGTCGGAGGTGCCCCACGAGAAGCTCGCAAGGAGGGCGAGGAGGGCGGCGGTCATCGGCGGGGGGCGCGGACGTCGGCGGAGTGGGGCCCTCGCCGGAGGCTCGCGTCGCGGCCCACGACGGCCGGGTCAGGACGAGGCGTCGCGGCCGTCGCCGCCTGCCCCGTCGGAGGGCGACGGCCCGAGCCCGACGTCCTCGCCCTCCCAGTTGTAGAAGTACTTCTCCGTCCGCAGGACGTTCCAGGTCTGCATGCCTGCGATGCCGTCGATCTTCTCGAGGTCCTCGTTCAGGAACTTGAACAGGCCCTCCATGTGGGGCAGGTACACCTGGATGAGGATGTCGAAGCTTCCCGCCACGTAGGCCACGTACGCCACGTTCTCCATCTCCGCGAGCTTGCGGCCGACCTCCTTGACCTTGCCTCGTACCACGTTGATGCCGATCATCGCGTCGATGGGGAAGCCGATGGGGGCGGGGTTGATGCGCGCCGAGTTGATGATCGCACCGGCGTGCACGAGGCGGTCGATGCGCTTGCGCACCGTCGGCTCCGACAGTCCGACGGTGCGCGCGATGTGCGCGTAGCTGAGGCGCGCGTCGTGGCGCAGGAGCTTCATGATGCGCCGGTCGACGTCGTCCAAATCGATGGTCCCATGGGGCAGGGAGCCGAGTCGGACGAATGGCTGACTTTCGTGTTGCTTATCCAATCTGCCATCCATGGGGGCGAAGTATATCGATTTTCGTGATGTCGTTCAATGAAGTACGCAGATAGCGGCACATGCGCTGTGATTCCGTCATCCGGGCTTGTCACCACGCTGGTCGGATGCTAGGGTCTCCTCGGAGTCTTGACAGAACGGCGGCACGTTGTCCATAGTGGCGTATCGTGTCTACCCACCTGGGTGGATGGTCGACAGACACCGTCTGGCGGGACGACACGGGCGTGCAAGCTGGGGGGCTTGTCACTGGGCGCGGCGCAGGGTCGTCCGCCGTCACGAGATCAGCCTCCGCGAGGCGCCGGGGAGTCACTTCGGGAAACACCGAACAGGGGGACGGCAATCGTGACTGACAAGGATCGGCAGACTTCTTCTGGGTTCGAGGAGATCGGCGAGCTCGTGAGCTACAAGCGGTTCTCGCGCCGCGGTCTGCTCAAGGGCGCCGCCGCCATGGGCGCGGCAGCCGCTCTGGGGCCCATCGCCTCCGCGTGTGGCGGCGACGACACAACGAGTGAGGAGACCGGCGCGGCAGCCGCCGAGGGCTCGCCCACCAAGGGCGGCGACCTCGTCGTCGGCATCGTCGGCGGCTCCGCCAAGGACACGGCCGACCCGCACACCGGCTCGTTCGAGCCCGACATCGCCATCCAGTACATCATGTACGAGGGCCTCACCATGTGGGACTGGGACATGCAGGTGCAGAACCTGCTGGCCGAGAGCATCGAGCCGAACGACGACGCCTCGGTGTGGCAGGTCAAGCTGCGTGACGGCATGGTGTGGCACGACGGCAAGCCCATCACGGCCGACGACGTCGTGTTCTCGATGGAGCGCATCGTCGATCCCAAGGATCCCAAGGTCGGCGTCGCCACGCTCACCGGCGTCGGTCCGGGCAGCACCAAGAAGGTCGACGACCTGACCGTCGAGATCAAGCTCACCGAGCCGAACGTCATCCTCCACGAGGCGCTCGCCGAGCGCAGCTGCAAGATCGTGCCCGTCGGCTTCGATGCCAAGAACCCCATCGGCAGCGGCCCGTTCAAGATGGTCGAGATGAAGCCGGGCGAGCAGTTCAAGTGGGAGGCCTTCGCCGACTACTGGGACAGGCCTCCGTACG
Source organism: Actinomycetota bacterium (assembly GCA_012514235.1). Classification (GTDB taxonomy): domain Bacteria; phylum Actinomycetota; class Thermoleophilia; order UBA2241; family UBA2241; genus CAIXSE01. The sequence goes on along the minus strand of JAAZAR010000031.1, from coordinate 13,678 downwards.
TCGACACGCTCACCATGATCGAGTATGCCGACGACACGGCGCGCATCAACGCGCTGCAGAGCGGCCAGATCCATGCCATGTCCCAGCTGCCGAAGAGCCAGGCCAAGGTGATCGAGTCCACCGACGGGCTCGCTCTCCTCAACGCCGAGACCGGCGCCTGGCGTCCGTTCACCATGCGCATCGACGTCAAGCCGTACAGCGACGTGCGCGTGCGGCAGGCGTTCCGGCTCATCGTCGACCGCCAGCAGATGATCGACCAGGCGTACAGCGGCCTGGGCGCTGTGGCCAACGACATGTACGGGCGCTACGACGCCGGTACTCCCGACCTGCCGCAGCGTGAGCAGGACATCGAGCAGGCCAAGTCGCTGCTGAAGCAGGCCGGCTACGACAACAACCTCACCGTCGAACTCGTCACCTCCGAGGGTGCTCTGGGCGGCGACGAGGTCGCGGCGGCGCAGGTGTTCGCCGAGCAGGCCAAGGCTGCCGGCGTCACCGTCAAGATCAAGAAGACCGACGCCAGCGTCTTCTACGGCGACGACTACCTCTCGTGGCCGTTCGCCCAGGACTTCTGGGCCACGCGCAGCTTCCTCCAGCAGGCCAGCCAGGGCACGATGCCCGACGCGCCGTACAACGAGACGCATTGGGAGCACCCCGAGTGGCTGTCCCTGGTGCAGAAGGCGTTCACGACCGTCGACGACGACGAGCGCGCCGCGCTCGTCGCTCAGGCGCAGGAGATCGAGTACAACGAGGGTGGCTACATCGTGTGGGCGTGGCGCAACCAGGTCGACGCCCACTCCACGACGACCACCGGCTACAAGCTCGACAAGCTCGGCGGTCCGATCGGCCGGATGTACTTCAAGGACGTCTACTTCGTGAAGGGCTGATCGAGAAGAGGGTGACGGCCGCGGGCGCGGGGCTCAGGCCCCGCGCCCGCGGCTCCATCTACGGCGAAGCGCCGCCCGAGGCTCTACCCATCACAGAGTCCGACGGCAACACCCAGCGCGACTCCGTTGCTTCTGTTGTCCCCCCGCGAGAGGCAGTCATCATGATCGGTAGAACCGCAGAAGGGAGGCGCGGCTCATGCCCCCGCTGCTGAAGCTGATCCTCATCCGGATCGGCCTGGGCGTGCTGACGCTCCTCCTGGTGTCGGTCGTCGTCTTCGTTGCGACGCAGGCCCTTCCGGGCGACGCCGCCAAAGCCATCCTCGGCAGGGAAGCGGCGAACAAGGACCGGTACGAGGCCGTCAAGGAACAGCTCGGACTGAACAAGCCGGTCCTGCAGCAGTACGTCGGCTGGCTCGGCGGCGTGGTGACGGGCGACCTCGGCGATTCGCTCGCGCAGGGCTCGCCGGTCACCGGCCTCATCGGCCGCCGCGTGGTCAACTCCTTCATCCTCGTGTTCGTCGCCGCCCTGGTGAGCGTGCCCGTCTCGCTCATCCTGGGCTCGATCACCGCGTTACGGAGAGACACCAAGTTCGACACAGGCGTCACCGTCGGCAGCCTGACGCTGGCTGCGCTGCCCGAGTTCGTGATCGGCATCATCCTCATCCTGCTGTTCGCGACGCAGGTGATCAAGGTCATGCCGGCGACGTCGCGGGTGGACTCGGGTCTGCCCATCCTCCAGCAACTCGAGCTGTTCGTGCTGCCGGCGCTCACGCTCACGCTCGCCGTGGCCCCGTACATCACGCGCATCCTGCGTGCCAGCACCATCGAGGTGCTCGAGAGCGAGTACGTCATGATGGCGCGCCTCAAGGGACTGCCCGAACGGCTCGTGCTCAACCGGCACGCGCTCCCCAACGCGTTGGCTCCCGCCCTCCAGGTCACGGCGCTCAACCTCGCCTGGCTGGCCGGCGGCGTCGTCGTGGTCGAGTACCTCTTCGCGTTCCCCGGCATCGGCTCGCTGCTCGTCGACTCGGTGGCCAACCGCGACATGCCGATGGTGCAGGCGATCACCCTCATCATCGCCGCGGTGTACGTGGTCGCCAACCTGACCGCCGACATCCTCACGATCCTCGTCAGCCCACGACTCAGGACGGGCCTGCGATGAGTACCCCAGAGATAAGAGTCAACGACTCGGAGCTCGTCGAGCCGGTGGCGGTCCACGCCGACAGCCGGCCCTCCGAGTGGGTCATGATGCTGCGCGAGGCGTGGCGCATGGGCCGCACCAAGATCGGCGTCGTCATCTTCGGCGCGATCGTCGCGATCGCCGTCGTAGGGCCGTGGGTCGCCCCCTATTCGCCCACCGAGTTCGTCGCGCCCCCGTTCTCGCCCCCCGACATCCCTACGACGTGGTTCGGCAGCGACTACCTGGGCCACGACGTGCTCACGCGCGTGCTGTACGGCGGTCGCACCGTCATCCTGCTCGCCCTGCTGGCCACCATCATCGGTCTCGGCCTCGGCGTGACCCTGGGGCTCATCACGGGCTACGCGCGCCGCTGGATCGACGAGTCCATCATGCGCATCCTGGACGTCGTCCTCGCCTTCCCGCAGATCGTGCTCGCCCTGCTCTTCGTCTCCATCCTGGGGCCGAGGCTGTGGCTCATCGTGGTCATCGTCGGCGTCTCGCACGCGCCGCGCATCGCACGCGTCGCCCGGGCCGCCACGCTCGAAGTGGCGCAGCGCGACTTCGTACGCGCCGCCGAGGCCTTGGGCATCGCGCGCTGGAAGATCCTCTTCAACGAGATCCTCCCGAGCATCACCAGCCCGCTGCTGGTGGAGTTCGGCCTGCGGCTCACGTACTCGATCGGCGTCATCGCGGCGCTGTCGTTTCTCGGCTTCGGGATGCAGCCGCCGGCGGCCGACTGGGGTCTCATGATCAACGAGAACCGCATCGGCATCGTCATCCAGCCGTGGCCGGTCCTCGTGCCGGTGCTGCTCATCGGCATCCTGACCATCGGGACCAACCTGATCGCCGACGGACTGGGCCGCGCTCTCATCGGCATCGAACGCGACACGGGGGTGGGATGATGGAGACCGCCATGGCTCCTGACGCCGCCCCGACCCGCGAAGGCGAGGCCGTCCTCAAGGTCGAGGGCCTGCGCATCGTCCTCGACCCGTCCGGCATCGACATCGACGACGACGTCTCGCTCGTCATCCATCGCGGCGAGGTGCTCGGCCTCGTCGGCGAATCCGCGTCGGGCAAGACGACCGTCGGGACGAGCCTGCTCGACTACCAGCGCCGCGGCGCCAAGATCGCCGAGGGGCGGGTCCAGATCGACGGACAGGACGTGCTCGCCATGGACCAGAGGGCGCTGCGCGGCATCCGCGGCGGGCGCATCAGCTACGTCCCGCAGGACTCCTCGGCCGCCCTCAATCCTGCGCTCCGCATCGGGACCCAGCTCCTCGAGATCCTCGAGGTGCACGGGTTCGGATCGTCGCAGCAGGACCGGGAGGAGCGCCTGGCGCAGATGATGGGCGAGGTGCTGCTGCCGTCGGACAAGCAGTTCCTCCGCCGGTACCCGCACCAGCTCTCCGGCGGTCAGCAGCAGCGCGTCGCCATCGCGATGGCGTTCGCCAACCGCCCCAAGGTCATCGTGCTCGACGAGCCCACGACTGCTCTCGATGTGACCACCCAGGCGCACGTCCTGGACACGGTCCGCGACCTCACGAGGTCGTACGGGGTCGCGGCGCTCTACATCACCCACGACCTCGCGGTGGTCAGCAACCTCGCCGACCGTATCGCCGTCATGTACGCCGGCAAGGTGGTCGAGGTCGGCACCCGGGACGAGCTCTTCGACGAAGGCCATCATCCCTACACGCGCAAGCTGCTCGCCTCCATCCCGGACATCACCGGGCAGCGTGCCCTGCGCGGGATCCCGGGGTGGGCGCCGCGGCCGGGTCAGCGGCCGCCGGGCTGCGCGTTCGCACCGCGCTGTGACTGGGCGGTCGACAAGTGTGGCGAGGCCTTCCCGCCCGTAGAGACGGTGAGCCCTGGGCACGAGGTGCGCTGCTGGCGGCAGCAGGAGGTCGGCGCCAGGGGCAGCGTACTCCAGGCCGAAGCCGGAGAGCGTGAGGCCGTGCTCATGCCGGAGGACGACGAGCAGGTCATCAGCGTACGCAACGTGACCGCCTTCTACCAGCACAAGGAGACCCTGCACGGCATCACCACGAGCGTCGCCCAAGGCCATTGTCTCTCCCTGGTCGGCGAGTCGGGGTCGGGCAAGACCACGCTGGCGCGCTGCATCGCCGGTCTGCACCCGCACAAGATCGTCGGCGACATCGAGTTCGAGGGCAAGCCCCTCGCCCGCGACGCGCGCGACCGTTCGCGCTCGATCCGGCAGGCTATCCAGTACATCTTCCAGAGTCCGTACAGCTCGCTGAACCCTCGCAAGACGATCGCCCAGATCCTCTCGCAGCCGCTCAAGGTGTTCTTCGACCTGTCGCGCGACGAGATGGAGGACCGCATGGTCAAGGTCCTCGAGCAGGTGGCGCTCGACTCGTCGCTGCTCAGTCGCTATCCGGACCAGCTGTCGGGCGGCGAGCGCCAGCGCCTCGCGATCGCCCGCAGCCTGGCGGCGGAGCCGACAGTGCTCATCTGCGACGAGGTCACCTCGTGGCTCGACGTGTCCGTGCAGGCGGCGATCATCGAGCTCCTGGCGCAGCTCCAGCGCGACATGGGTCTCTCGATGCTGTTCGTCACGCACAACCTGGCGCTGGTGCGCAGCATCAGCCAGGAGGTCGCCGTGATGAACGACGGCCGCATCGTGGAGTACGGGCTCGTCGACGCAGTGCTCGAAGACCCGCAAGCGGACTACACCAAGAAGCTGCTGTCGGACACGCCGACGGTGTGAGCGGAGGGGCCGCGGGCGCGAGCGCGCCCGCGGCCCCCTGCGCCGCCCGCGGCCTCGCCGTGGCCCCGGACGCTCCCTCGCGCTCCCGGACGCCGGCGCGGCAGCCCAGACCTCGAGCATGACGACCGGAGGAGCCCCATGCATGCGCAGATGACCTGGTTGGACGAGGCCGAGAAGCGGTCGTTCGTCGAGGAGGCGCTCGGCCTCCTCGAACGGGTGGGCGTCGAACTCAAGGGGTCCGAGGCCCTGACAGTGCTCGCCGACCTGGGCGCCGACGTCGACGAGGCGACCGGCGTCGTCCGCCTCCCGGCCGATCTGGTGCGGCGCAGCATCGAGGCGTGCCCTCGCCGCGTCCTCTTCGCCGGCGCCGCTCCCGAGGACGACGTCGTCCTCGACGAGGGGGAGCCGGCGCACTTCTGCTCCTCCGGGTGCGCCGCCTTCGTGCTCGACCACGACAGCGGGATCCGCCGCCCTTCGACGCTGGCCGACCTGCAGGCGGCGACGATCCTGCTGGACGAGGTGCCCGAGGTCGACGTGTTGTGGACGACGATCACGGCGAGCGACGTGCCCGTCGAGGTGCGCGAGCTCGTGGTCTGCTACGTCGTGCTCAGCGAGGCACGCAAGCACGTGACGCTCGTCGACAGCCCGTCGCAGGCGGAGCCGCTGCTGCGCATCATGGACATCGTCGCCGGCGACGAGCAGGCCTTCCGTGACCGGCCACGGTTCAGCACGCTGCTCACCGCGGCTTCGCCGCTGCGTATCGACGGCCCGCTCCTGGACTTCCACGCGGCGATCGCGCGGCGCGGCGCACCCGTCGAGGTGTACACGGTGCCCATGGCCGGCGCCACGTCGCCGGTGACGCTCGCGGGGACCATCGTGCAGGGGCTCGCCGAGTTCCTCGCCGTGGCGACCGCTCTGCAGGCGCTCGCGCCTGGGGCCCGCGTCGTCATGGGCGTCTCCGGCTCCATCATGGACATGCGCTCGGCCGGCGTCTCCTACGCCGCGCCGGAGTGCGCGCTGATGAACGTCGCCTGTGTCGAGCTCGCTCACCACCTCGGCGTGCCGGCGGCGGTGCCGGGGCTCGCGACCGACGCCAAGTACGCCGGCCTGCAAGCCGGGTACGAGAAGGCGCTCAAGGGACTGGCCACGGCCGGCGTCGGCGCCGACGTGCTGAGCGGCGGCGTGGGCATGATCGACTCGGTGAACACGCTGTTCCTGCCGCAGATCGTGGTGGACGCGGAGATCGTGGGGATGATCCGCCGCGTGCTCGGCGACGTCGACACGCGGCGCGATCAGATGATGGTCGACATGATCGACCGGGTCGGCATCGGCGGCGACTTCCTCAGGGAGAAGGAGACCTCGCGGCGGCTGCGGGCCGGCGAGCACTTCGTCCCCGCCGTCTCATCGCGGCAGGCGTACGACCAGTGGGTCGCGGACGGCCGCGACGAGGTCGCCCGGGCGAAGGAGCGCATGGAGGCGCTCTTCGCGGCCCGGGCCGAGCGCGGCCGTCCGTTGCCCGAGGAGCAGCGGGCGGAGCTCGCGAGCGTGTGCGGCGTCACGCGCGGGATGGCTGCGGTCCTCGGTCACTGATCCCGTCAGGCGGCGTCTGCTCATCCGGGGACGCCGCCGCCAACGCCGATCTGTTGACACCCGGATGGGTCAGCCCGTAGGTTTTCCACCTGGGTGGATACCGGAGGAGAGGAAGGGACGCATGGCAGAGCAGGCAGAGCCGACGGCCGCCGGGGTGAAGGAGGAGTTCCTGGCGCAGCACCTGTGGCCGCCGTTCACGCAGATGCAGGGCATCAAGCCCATCGTGATGGAGCGCGCCGAGGGCGCCGTGGTGTGGGACAGTGACGGCAACGAGTACATCGACGCGTTCGCCAGCCTGTGGACCGTCAACGTCGGGCACGGGCGCACGGAGATCCACGACGCGATCATCGCCCAGATGGAGAAGCTCTCCATCTACCACATCTTCCAGATCGCCAACGAGCCGGCCGTCAAGCTAGCCAACAAGGTCGCCGAGCTCACCCCCGGCGACCTCGACCACGTGTTCCTCACGCTCGGCGGCGGGGAGTCGGTCGAGACGGCCGTCAAGATGGCGCGGCAGTATTGGCGCAACAAGGGCAAGGGCACCAAGTACATGGTCATGTTCCGTGAGCGTTCGTACCACGGCACGACCATGACCAGCACGAGCGCCCAGGGCCTCACCGTCAACCGCGCCAAGTTCGAGCCCTTGCTGCCCGGCTTCATCAAACTCGGCGCCCCCTACTGCTACCGCTGCGCCTGGAACAAGACCTACGGCGACGACTGCAAGATGGAGTGCGCCCGCCAGGTGGAGCACGAGATCGAGTTCTACGGCGCCGAGAACGTCGGCACCATGCTGGGCGAGACGATGATCGGCACCGGCGGCGTCATCCCGCCGCCGCCCGAGTACTGGCCCATGGTCAACGAGATCTGCAAGGCCAACGACGTGCTCGTGATCAACGACGAGGTCATCACCGGCTTCGGCCGCAGCGGCACCTGGTTCGGGTTCGAGCAGTTCGGCTCAGACCCCGACCTGATCACGCTCGCCAAGGGTCTCTCGAGCGGCTACCTGCCGCTGGGCGCCGTCGTCGCGCGCAAGCACGTGTACGAGGCGTTCCTCGGCGGGCCGGCGGAGGCGTTCATGAGCGGGGCCACCTACATGGGCCACCCGCTCTGCTGCGCCGCCGGCCTCGCCAACCTCGAGATCCTCGAGCGCGAGAAGCTCGTCGACCGCTGTGCCGAGGTCGGGCCGTACCTGCAGGAGGGCCTGCGGAGCCTGCTCGCGCACCCGATCGTGGGCGATGTCCGCGGCATCGGCATGGTCGCCGGCATCGAGTACGTGAAGGACAAGGAGACGCGCGAGTGGTTCCCGCTCTCCCAGGGCGTCGCCGCGAAGATCCGCGACGAAGCCTTCAGGCGCGGCGTGTTCGTGCGCCTGCTCGGCGGCGGCCACGTGCACGCGGTCGCGCCGCCGTTCACCATCACCAAGGAGCAGATCGACACCATCGTCCGCGTGCTGGACGAGTCGATCGGCGCCGTCGAGAAGGACCTCGGGTACTGAGCCGGCTTCCGGCCGGTGGACGCAAGGAGCTGTGACATGAGCAAGCCGAAGGTAGGTGTGGTCGGGTACGGCGTCATCGGTCAGCGGCTGGCCGACGGCGTGGCGCTGCAGGGCGACATGGAGCTCGTCGGCGTCGTCGACGTCGCGCCGACGCTTTCGACGAGGGCGCTCTGCGAGGCCGGCATGCCCTACGACCTGTACGTGGTGGAGGAAGGGCAGAAGGCGGCGTTCGAGGCCGCCGGGATCCCCGTCAGCGGCACGATGGACGACCTGCTGGGCGAGGTCGACATCGTGCTCGACTCTTCGCCCGGCGGCGTGGGCCGCAAGAACAAGGAGATCTACCAGGCCAGGGGCGTCAAGGCCGTGTTCCAGGGCGGCGAGAAGAACGACATCGTCGACGTGTTCTTCCACGGCTACGCCAACTACGAGAAGGGCGTCGGCAAGGACTACCTCAAGCTGACGAGCTGCAACACCACCGGCCTCATCCGGGCGGTGGACTGTCTCGACCGAGAGGTCGGCGTCGAGCGCGTGATCGTGACGATCGTGCGCCGGGTCGCCGACCCCGGCGACACGCACCGCGGGCTCGTGGACGTCGCCCAGGTCGAGCCCGTCCCCAACCACCAGGCCGTCGACCTCATGACGATCATGCCGCACATCGAGGCCACCGGCCTCCTCGTGCACGTGCCGACCACGCACGGCCACATCATCAACGTGTGCGCCACCACCAAGGCCGACATCAGCAAGGAGCGGGCGCTCGAGCTGTTCGAGCAGCACCCGCGCATCCGCACCGTCAAGATCGCCGACGGCTTCAACAGCAACTCGGCGCTGTTCCGCTACGCGCGCGACCTCGGCAACAAGCGCGCCGACATGTACGACATCGCCGTGTTCGACGAGACCATCGCCAAGAGCGGGCGCGAGTTCATGTTCGCGATCAACATCCCGCAGGAGGCGGTCGTGATCCCCGAGACCATGGATGCGATCCGTGCGGCGCTCAGCCTGCAGACCGACCGGCTCGAGGCCGTCGGGCTGACCAACAAGTACCTGGGACTGAGCGCTCCCGTCGCCGCGAGCGCCTGACGACGACAGGACAGGAGGGAGCCGCCCGATGAAGTACGGCATCAACACGCTCGACGACTTCGCGTGGGGCGGCAAGGTCGTCCTGTGCCGCGTGGACGTCAACGCGCCGCTCGATAAGGAGAGCGGCGGCCTGCGCGACATCACGCGGCTCAGGGGGTGCGCGCCGACCGTCCGCGAGCTCGCGGAGTCGGGCGCGCGGGTGGTGCTCCTCGCCCACCAGGGCGGCGACCTCGAGTACCACAACTACGGATCGACCGAGCCGCACGCGGCCGTGATGAGCGAGCTCATCGGCCGCGAGGTGGCGTTCATCGACGACGTCTGCGGGCCGGCCGCGCGCGAAGCGGTCGGCCGGCTCGCGGACGGCGACGTCCTGCTGCTAGACAACGTGCGCTTCTGCGGCGAGGAACTCACGCTCTTCGAGCGCAAGCTCGACCTCTCCCCGGACGACCAGGCGAAGACCCTGGTGGTGCGCAAACTCGCGCCGCTCGCCGACCTGTACGTGTGCGACGCGTTCGCCGCGGCGCACCGCTCGCAGCCCACGCTGGTCGGCTTCGGGCAGCTGCTGCCGTCGGCCATGGGCCGCCTCTTCGAGAAGGAGTACGCCAATCTGGCGCGCCTGCGCGAAGAGCCGGCGCGCCCGTGCGTGTTCCTGCTCGGCGGCACCAAGATCCAGGAGGCCTTCCCGATGATGGCCGCCGCCCTGGCCGACGGCGTCGTGGACCAGGTGCTCACCGCCGGCCTTGTGGCCAACGTGATGTTGGCCGCGAGCGGCGTGAGCCTCGGAGCGGCCAGCATGGAGTTCATCAAGGCGAGCCAGCTGGAGGGCTACGTCGAGGAGTCGAAGGCCATCCTCTCGCAGCACGGCGAGAAGATCGTCCTGCCGGCCGACGTCGCCGTGGTGCGGGACGGCGAGCGCGTCGAGGTCCCGGTCGCGGACCTGCCGGTGGCCGAGCAGATCGTCGACCTCGGCCACGCCGCCGTGGATGCGTACCGCGCCGCGATCGCCGCTGCGGGCACCGTGTTCGTCAACGGACCGGCAGGCGTGTTCGAGAAGCCGGAGACCGAGTACGGTACGAAGGCTCTCTGGGGCGCCATGGCCGAGACGGCCGGCTTCAGCGCGCTGGGTGGCGGGGACAGCGTCGCCGCCATGAACCGCTTCGGCCTCGGCGGCCGGTTCGACTACGTCTGCACGGCCGGCGGCGCCATGGTGCAGTTCCTCTCCGGCAAGCCCATGCCGGTGATCGAGGCGCTCCGTGCGTCGGCGGAGCGGTTCGGCAACGGCGTGGCTGCCGGGAGCGGGGCGCAGGCCGCGACGTGAGGGTAGAGATCCCGTACGGCGACGGAGCGCTCGAGGCCGTCCTGCCGGACGGCCTCGACGTCACCGTCGTAGGCCCTGGCTGCGGGCTGGGCGAGGAGTCTCCGCCGCCGGTCTCGCCCACGGAGGAGGACGAGCAGGCGGAGATCCGGCGCGCCCTGGCGGAGCCCATCGGCGCGCCTCCGCTCTCGGAGCTCGCGGCGAAGGCCGGCAGGGCCGCGATCGTCGTCAGCGACGTCACGCGGCCGTGCCCGTCCTACCGCTTCCTGCCGGCGCTCCTCGACGAGCTGTCGCCCCTGGCCCCCGGGGACGTCAGCATCCTGTTCGCGCTCGGCGGCCACCGCGCGCATACGCGTGAGGAGCAGGTCCGTCTGGTCGGCGAGGAGGTCGCCGCCGCCGGCGTGCGTCTGGTCGACCTCGACCCGTCCCGCTGCCGGCCGGTGGGCACCACCAGCCGGGGGACGCGCCTCGAGGTGTTCGAGGAGTACCTGGACGCCGACCTTCGGGTGTGCACAGGGAACATCGAGTACCATTACTTCGCCGGCTTCAGCGGCGGCGCCAAGGCGGTCGTCCCGGGCCTGTGCTCCTACGCCGCGATCCGCGACAACCACAGCATGATGCTGGCGCCGACGGCGCGCGCCGGCATCATCGACGGCAACCCCGTCCGGGAGGACATCGACGAGGCCGGCGAGCTGATCGGCATCGACTACATCTTCAACGTGCTCCTCGACGAGCAGAAGCGCATCTGCCACGCCGTCGCCGGCCACTCCGTCACGGCCCACCGCGCCGGGTGTGAGGTCTACGACCGGCGCTGCGACCTGCGCGTGCCGGAGGCGGCCGACATCGTCATCGCCTCACCGGGCGGCCGCCCCAAGGACATCAACCTCTACCAGGCACAGAAGACGCTCGACAACGTCGCCGGCGCCGTCCGCGACGGTGGGGTCGTCGTGCTCGTGGCGCGCTGCGGCGAGGGGTTCGGCCAGAAGGTGTTCGAGGAGTGGATGACCGGGATGGGCACCCCGCAGGTGCTCATCGACCGTATCCAGCGCGAGTTCGTGCTCGGCGGCCACAAGGCGGCCGCCGTCGCCGGCCTGCTCGCGCGCGCCGACGTCCATCTCGTCTCGGACTTCCCCGACGAGACGGTGCGCAGTATGTGCATGACGCCGTTCGCGACCGTGGACGACGCGGTCGCGGCGGCGCTGGAGAAGACGCGCGGCGACGCCCGTTGCCTCGTCGTGCCGCACGGAAGCCGTGTGACGGCCGGGGCCTGACCTCCGCGCCGGGCGCGTCCCCCTTGCGCCCGGTTGACCGGCCGGACGGTGGGTGGCGCGGGGTGGCGGTGCCGCCGCCCCGCGCCGCCGTCGCTCAGGTGGTGCTCAGCCGGCTCCGAGGTCGACCACGCGGTTGCGGATCGTGCCGATGCCCTCGATCTCGACCTCGACCAGGTCGCCGTGCTGCATGGACAGCTTCGGGTCCCGGAACACTCCGACGCCGTCGGGCGTCCCCGTCATGATGAGGTCGCCGGGAAGCAGGGTGAGCGCGTGCGAGATGAACGAGACCAGGGCTCGCACGTCGAAGATGAGGTTGCTCGTGCGCGAGTCCTGCAGGGTCACGCCGTTGAGTCGCTGCACCACGCGCAGATCGCCGGCGTCGCCGAGCTCCGTCACCGGGACGATGCCGGGGCCGATGGGGCAGAAAGTGTCCTGGCTCTTGCCGCGGAACCACTGCCCGTCGCCGAACTGCAGGTCGCGGGCGCTCACGTCGTTGCCGCAGAGGTAGCCGGCGACCACGTCCAGGGCGTCGTCGGCGGCGACGTCGCGCGCCTCCCTGCCGATCGCCACGCACAGCTCGGCCTCTGCGTCGACGTGGCCGAGCCCGGGGGAGAGGACGATGTCGTCCCCGTCGCCGCAGAGCGCGTTGGCGAACTTGGCGAACAGCATGGGGTTCGCCGGCAGGTCGGCGCCCTGTTCGGCGGCGTGGTCGGTGTAGTTGAGGCCGACACAGACGATCTTGGGCTCCGTGCGGCCGAAGCGGGTCTGCCAGTCGCTGCGCCAGTCGAACATCCAAGCCTCCGTGAACGGGTCGTGGGCGGCGGTGCCGCCGGGCAGTGTCATGGTATGCGAACGGGCGGGCGCGGCGCCTTCGGCGCCGCGCCCGCCCAGACTGTGCAGGCCGCCCGGGACGGCGGCCGCGTCTTCTTGCGTCCTGCCGGTCGGCCGGCCGCCGACGTCTAGGCCTTCGTGCCCGGACGGACGGCCATGTTGCGGTACACCTGTTCCATGTCCTCCGGCGTGAACTTGCGGGGGTTGTTGTTCCACAGGCGCACCTGGGTCTTGGCGCCCTCGACGAGGTCCGGGATGGCCGACTCGGGGATGTCCACATCGCTCAGGTACTGCGGCACGTTGAGGTCGTCGGCGAGTTGGCGCAGCGCCGCGACCGTCTTGTCCGCAGCCTCACGGTCGCTGAGCCCGGCCATGTTCTCGCCCATGGCCTCTCCGACCTGGCGCATCCAGCGGAGACAGGCGAGCTTGTTGAAGTCCATCGCCCACGGCAGCACCATCGTGTTGGCGACGCCGTGCGGCACGTGGAACATGCCGCCGATGGGATACGAGAGCGCGTGCACGGCGCCGACCCCTGCGTTGCCGAACGCGATGCCGCCCATCATGGAGCCCATCGCCATGTTGTCGCGGGCCCACATGTTGGTGCCGTCGTAGACCGCGGTGCGGATGCTCTGGCTGATCAGCTTGATGCCCTCGTAGGCCAGCGAGTCGGTGTGCATGGTGGCGTTGACCGAGATGTAGGCCTCGATGTTGTGGATGAGGGCGTCCATGCCGGAGGCTGCGGTGACATTCGGCGGGCAGCTGAGCGTGAGCGCCGGGTCGATGAGCGCGACGTTCGGCATGAGGAACGGGCTCACGAGCCCCTGCTTCACGTTGAGCTTCTCGTTCGCGAAGATGGCGATGGCGGTGCACTCGGAGCCGGTGCCGGAGGTGGTGGGGATGGCGATGATGGGCAGGCCCTTGCGCGGCACCTTGTCGACACCGACGTAGTCGTACACCGTGTCACCGGTGCCGGGCAGCACCGCCGCGGCTTTGGCCACGTCGATGGGAGAGCCGCCGCCGAAGCCCACGATGAGGTCGTAGCCGCCCTCCTCGACGATGCTCACGATCTCCTGGATGGTGCTCATGGGCGGCTCGGGCACAGCCTTGTCGTAGAACGCCACGTCGAGGCCGGCCTCGCGCAGCGGCTCCTCGACCTCGGCGCACATGCCGCACGAGCTCACGCCCTCGTCGGTGATGACCAGCACTTTGGTGCCGTTGAGCTTCTTGGCCTCCGCGCCGAGCTGCTGGACGGCGCCGATGCCTGTGATGAGGGTCTTGGGCTGACGGTGGATGCGCATCTTGCGCTCGAC
>JAAZAR010000017.1 GCA_012514235.1 Actinomycetota bacterium | reverse complement strand
GGCGCCTGCGTCGGGCGGCCGCCCGCCGCCCGCCGCACCACCACCGTCCGTGCGGCATGGTCGCCGAGCCGTTGACGGCGGCTGCTCGCCAGACAGGAGATGCCGGCAGGGATGTACAGCAGATAGGCCTCGAGGATGCGCACGAGGTTGCGCACGACGATGGCGACGCCCGTCGGGCGAGAGCCGTCCCTCATGACGACGCGCATGTGGAACACCAGCTTGCCGACGCTGGCGCCGACGATGCCCTCGAGCACCACGTAGTAGATGAAGAGCGTGCCGAAGAGTGCGGTGTTGGCCACCCAGTTCGGGGTGGCGGCCACGTCCCGGGCCAGGGTCTGCGCGGCCGCGGGGTCGTTGGGGTCGATCCTCCCCTGTGCGGCCAACACGAACACCCAGACAGTGGCGACGAGCGTGAGGATCGCGAACAGGACGGCGGTGTCGACGGCGACGGCCGCGATCCGCCAGCCCAGGCTCGCGTACTCGATGCGGTCCTCTGTGCGCGCCTGCTGCATGGTCGGGTGATTGTACACGGCGAACACGTCGTGACCGCCGCCCGGTCTCGCCTGGTCTCAGGATGCGAGGACGTCCTCGAGGAGGGGTACCAGGTGCGGCAGGTCCCCGCGCACGGTCTGCCAGAGGATCGTGTCGTCGATGCCGAAGTACTGGTGGACCACCACGTTGCGCACGCCTCGCATGGTGCGCCAGGGCACCTCCGGATGCGTGCTCAGCACTGCCTCCGGGATCCAGCGGACGGACTCGCCGATGGTCGTGAGGTTGCGGATCACGGCGTCTCGCGTGCGCGCGTCGGCGACGAACTCCTCGAACGTCATGCCGTCGGTGTAGTCGGCCACGGCGTTCACGGCCGCGAGGATGTCTCGCACGCGGAAGCGCCAGTCGCGGAAGCGCAGCTTGGCCTGGCGCCGGTCGTACCCGGGGTCGCGGGAGCGGGAGTCAGAACGCACGGACCGCCTCCGAGACGATCTCGTCGCGCATCTCCGGCCGCAGCGCGCCCGGCGTGGCGAGGTCGATCCGCGTGTCCATGACATCGGAGAGGAAGTCAAGGAGGCGCACGAAGGCGAAGAGCCCCACAGGCGCATCGGGTTCGAACTCGACGAGGAGGTCGACGTCGCTGTGCGCTGTCGCCTCGTCCCGGGCAGTCGACCCGAAGACGGCGATGTGGCGCACGTGGTGCGTGCGGAGCTTCTCGCGGTTGCGGTTCAGGCGGCGCAGGGCCTCTCTGGAGGTCATGCGCCTATGGTATCGGACCCGGCGCGCCGGGACAGACCGATGGAGGAGGCGCTCGGCTCGCACGGACCCGCCCGAGCGCTGCGGGTGAGGTCGGCGACCGGCGGAGCCGGACTCCCTCGGCGAACGAGGGCGTGTCTGACCGGGTAGAGTCAGGAAACCTGATGCCGCACGTCCTGCCGACCGTCGAGGAGTTCTATCGCGCCATGGGCCGCATGATCGTGCGGTTCTACGGCCGCACGCCCGGCTCCAGATGCGTCCTCACGCCACATGCGATCCTCGGCTGCAGCGGCCTCGGCAGCGTGTTCCTCAACTGCGGCGTCGTGTTCGGCGACGGTCCGGGCGACCGGGATCCTGCCGAGAGGCGGCTGCGGGAGTTCGTCGCCCTCATCAGAGAGCGGGACGTGGGCGGCTACGTCTGCCTGAGCGAGCGGATCCAGCAGAGACTGGAGCCGCTCGCCCGGGAGCTGGGGCTCCAGCCGCTGCCGCCGGTCCCGCTCATGGCGCGCACGCCGCCGGATGACGACGGGACCGGCTCTCCCCTGATACCGGTCGCCGGTCCCGAAGGCGAGCCGGAGGAGGGGCGCGTCCTCGGCCTCGTGACCTCCGAGGAGAGCCTCGCGCAGTTCCTGGCGGTGAGTGAGGCCGCGTTCGACCTGCCGCCCGGCCTCTACGCCCAGGTCGTCACGCCCGACCTGCTGCTCGACCCCGCGGTGCGCATCTACCTGCTGCGTGTCGACGGCCGCGCGGTCGCCTGCGTGTGCATGGTGGAGGATGACGGGCTCGTCGGAGTGACCGGCATGGCGACCCTGCCCGAGCTCCAGGGCAGGGGTATCGGCGGCAGCCTGCTCGCGGCCGTGCTCCGCGAGTACGCGTCGCGGGTCCGCGCCTTCTATCTCACGGCGAGCGAGGCGGGGCAGGTGCTGTACCGGCGGCACGGCTTTTCCGTGGTGGACTCGGCGACCGCGTGGGTGGTCCTGCCTTGAAGGGCGCCGGGACCGCTCAGGCGACGTGGAACGCGGCCCTGCTCCCCGACTTGTCGGCGGTGATCTCGAGGCGCGCGTCGATGCGCTCCTTGAGCTCGCTGACGTGCGAGATGATGCCGACGAGCCGGCCGTCCGCGCCGAGGCCCATGAGGGCGGAGACGGCGAGGTCGAGCGACTCGTCGTCGAGCGAGCCGAAGCCCTCGTCGACGAAGACCGTCTCGAGGCGGATGCCGCCCGCGTGCGCCTGCACCACCTCCGCGAGCCCGAGGGCGAGCGAGAGGGCGGCCATGAAGCTCTCGCCGCCGGAGAGAGTGGCGACCGGGCGGGCGGCCCCGGTCCAGGCGTCGTAGACCTCGAGGTTGAGTCCGGCCGCCGTCTTGCCGCCGAAGCGGCGCTCGGTGCGCTCGAGGCGGTACCGGCCTTTCGTCATGAGGTGCAGGCGTTGGGACGCGGCCACGAGCACGTCGTCGAGGAACGCGCCGAGGACGTAGCGCTGGAACGAGAGACGCCGACTGTTGTCTCCGTTGGCGACGTCGGCGAGGCGCCCGATGAGCTCGTACCGCTCGTGCACTCGCTCGGCCTCGCGGTCGAGTTCGGCCAGGCGCTCGAGCTGACGGCCGGCCTCGCTCGCCGCCCTGGCGAGCTCGACGGCGGCGGCGTGCGCCGCCAGCGCGGTCTCCGCCGCCGCCTCGGCCTCGGTCTCCAGCGCCTCCAGGTCCGGGGCGACGACACCCTCGGCACGCTCGCGTGCCAGCCGCAGGCGCTCCTCCGTGCGTGCGACCTCGTCATCGTGCGCACGGAGGAGTGCGCGGAGGTCGTCGACGCGCTGCGGCTCGCGACAGGCCGACCGCCAGGCCTCCTCGTCGCAGAAGCCCGCCGCGTCGAGGTGCTCGGCGAGGGCGGCGCATGCGGCCGCCTCCTCCTCGTCGGCCCTGCAGAGCTCGTCGGCGGCCGCGGCGGCGGCCGCGGCCGCCGCCGCAGACTCTGCGGCCGTCTGCTGCGCCGCCGCTGCCGCCGCGCGATGCGCCGCGAGGAGGGCGTCCGACTTCTCCCGCGCGGCGGCGATCGCCGCGCCGAGCTTCGCGGGATCCTCGACCCCGTCCGGAGCGCCCTTGAGCCGTTCCTCGAGGAGCGCGGCCGCCGCTGCCGCCGCGTTCTCTGCGGCGAGCAGGCGTCGGGACGCATCCTCCCGGGCCGCGGCCGCACGCTCGCAGGCGGCGCGCAGCGCCTCGACCTCCTCCTGCGTCGGGGCCTTCGGCGGCAGCGCGGCCGGTGAGGGGTGCTCTGTGGACCCGCACACGGGGCACGGCTCGCCGACGTGGAGCTCGGCCGCGAGCCACCCGGCCAGGGCGCCGCGCCAGCGCTCCTCCGCCTCCGCGGCGCGGTCCCGCGCCGACGTCCACGACGCGTCCTCGGCGGCGGCCTCCCGCCGCGCCTGGGCGGCGGCCGCGTCGGCCCGCTCGGATGCCGCACGCGCCTCCGCAAGCTCATCGACCGTGCCGGCCAGGGACTCGAGGCGCCGGACCTCGTCCGCCGCGGCGTCGCGTTCGTGGGTCGCGCTCTCGGCCGCCTCGAAGGCGGCCTGGGCCCGGGCGGCGGCTTCGGCGGCGCGCAGGCGCTCCGCCTCGCACCGCTCGGCCGCCGTCCGGCGCTCGACCGCGCCGGTGCGGGCGGCGTGCGCCCGCTCCACCGCCGCGTTCACGCCGGCCGCCTGCTCGGCTGCGCGCAGCTCCGCCCGCGCCGCGGCGATCTGCTCCTCCCGCGCCGCGACGGCCGCCGCGGCCGCCTCGGCCTCGGCGAGCTCGCGCAGATGCGTGTGAGCCTCGCGCGCCTCCTGCAGGCGCGCCTGTAGCGCGTCGCGCGCCTGGTCGGCCTGTCGCGCGTGCGCGTCGGCTTCGTCGGCCTCGATGCGCTGCCGGGCTCGCCGGTCGATGAGATCGTCGACCGACTCCGCCTCCGCCTGACGGAGGGCCTCGTCCCGCCTGTCGCGCAGCGAGCGAGCCTGGTCGCGCAGTTCCTTGGCGGCCTCCTTGAGCGCGAACTCGAGGCGCGCGTATCGTCCCGTGTCGAAGAGGGCGCGGAGGATCTGCTCGCGTTCTCTCGAGTCCGCCTCGAGCAGTTTCTGGAAGCGGCCCTGGGGGAGCATGACCACCTGCCGGAACTGCTCCGACCGGAACCCGAGCAGGGTCTCCGACCGCGCGCTGACCCTGGTCCAGCCCGTCTCCAGCGGAGCGCCGTCCTCCTCGAGCCCGTCCGGCCCCTCGCGCAGGCGCCACAGCGTCGCGGACTGCCCGTGTCGCGTGACGCCGTCGCCCTTGCGTTTGGGGCGCTCCTGCTCCGGTTCGCGCAGGATGCGGTACCGCGTGTCGCCGAGGGCGAAATCGAAGATGACGCGCGTGAGGAGCTCGGGATCGGCGTGGTCGCTGCGCATGGAGGCCCCGGAGCGCCCGCCCTCGTTCTCCGGCCCGCCGCTGGTGACCCCGTACAGGGCGAACGACATGGCGTCCAGCACCGTCGTCTTGCCGGAGCCTGTGGGGCCGGTGATGAGGAAGAAGCTCGCGCCGCGCAGCTCCGCGAAGTCGAGCGTCTGCTGCCCGGCGTACGGGCCGAACGCCTGCATGACGACGCGAAGCGGTCTCACGCCGGCGCCTCTCTGCGCCGCCGCTCGAGGTCGTCGACGACGGCGGCGAGCGCCTCGCGCCGCGCGTCGCCGAGCTCCTCACCGGCGACGTACTCGAAGAAGGCCTCGAAGAGGTCGATGTCGCTCACCGAGCCCGGGCGCGGCCGGTCGCCGGCCTCCGTACCGGCGCGCTCGTACGCGGGTCGCTCGATGGCGAGCGTGTTCGGGTAAGCGGCGCGCAGCCTGCCGATGGGGTCGAGGAGCGCCCCTGTGTCGGTGAGTGACGCGAGCACGTAGTCGTCCCGGCGAGGGTCGGCGGCGCCGCGCTCGAGCAGCTCCGCGAGCGTGCCCTCCAGCCGCCGCACGTCGCGGCGCGGCGAGAGCCCGACGGTCTCGACGCGGACGGCCGCGCGGCCGGCGCGGCCGGCTTCGCCGTCCGCGCTCCCGCGCGGCCCGATATCGACCACGCAGACGGACTTGGCGTGCGCGTGCTCGGCGAACGAGTACTTGAGCAGCGAGCCCGCGTACCGGATCGTCTCGGCTCCGCACGCCTGCGGCCGGTGGAGGTGGCCGAGCGCTACGTAGTCGAAGCCGGCGAGGACGGAGGCTGGCACCTGTTGGGCACCTCCCACGCTGAGGGGGCGCTCGCTCTCGCTCTCCAGGCCGCCGGCGACGAAGGCGTGGCCGACGAGCACGTGGCGCTCCTCCGGAGCGGCCGCGGCGAGCGCCCGCCGCACGCCGGCGGCCGCCACGGCCTGCTGGTCGTGGATGGCCTCGTCGCCGTACTCGTGACGCGCCTCGGCCGGATCGGCGAACGGCAGCGCCGTGATGCGCACCGGCCCGTGCTCGTCCCGGAGGACGATGGGCGAGGCCGTCTGCGACAGGTCGCCGACGAGGTGCAGCCCGCGCTCCCGCAGCAGCGCCGAGCCGAACCCGACGCGCACCGCGCTGTCGTGGTTGCCGGCGATGGCCACGACGGGCACGCCGAGGCGGTCGACCAGCTCCGTGAGCACGTGATCGAACAGCTCGACGGCCTCGGTGGGGGGGACGGCCCGGTCGTAGAGGTCGCCGGCCACGACGACCGCGGCGGGCCTCACGTCCGCAGCGAGCGCGACCAGTTGCTCCAGGACGTGCTCCTGGTCGCCGGTGAGATGGACGTTGTGGAACAGCCTGCCGAGGTGCCAGTCGGCGGTGTGGATGAGCCTCATGGCGCGGACCCTACCACAGCGCCCGGACGCCGCCCCGCGTCCCGCGGGAGCCGGGCGCCCCACGGCGGGTTACAATGGACACCAGTGCGAACCTTCCGTCTCTCCAAGTCACGCATCACCGCCGGTCTGCAGTGCGGCAAGCGCCTGTGGCTCGCGGTCCACCGGCCGGATCTCGAGGTCTACGGCGCCGACGCCCAGCGTCGCTTCGCGATGGGGAACGGCGTCGGCGCGATCGCCCGCGAGCTCTACCCGGGAGGCATCCTCATCGCCGAGGGCGGCACGCTGAGCCAGGCGCTGCGAGAGACCGAAGAAGCCCTGGCGCGGCCGGGAGACGTCATCCTGTACGAGGCCGCGTTCAGGCACAAGGGCGTCCTGGTCCGCGCCGACGTCCTCGAGCGGCGCGGCGGCCGGTGCCGGATGGTCGAGGTCAAGTCCGCGACGCGCCTCAAGGAGCACCACCTGCAGGACATCGCGATCCAGGGGTGGGTCGCGGAGGGCGCCGGCCTCCCGCTGGACGGTCTGAGCGTCGCCGTCATCGACACCGGCTTCGTCTACCCCGGCGGCGGCGACTACCGCGGCCTGCTGCGCGAGATCCCCGTGGCCGACCAGGCGCGCCCGCTCATGGCCCACATACCCGGGTGGGTGCGAGGGCTCAACGAGGTGCTGGCCGGACCGCTCCCGGCCATGCGCACCGGCCCCCAGTGCCGGCGGCCGTTCGAGTGCCCGTTCGTCGGCTTCTGCGAGGCCCAGGAGGGCAAGACGCGTTGCGGGGCTGGAGAGGAGCGCGACGGGGCGGGCGCCTGCGCCGTCTCTCCCGACCCTGCGCTCGGGACCCTGGACCCGGCGGCCACCGCGTTTCTCGCGACGTTGCCGTACCCGCGCTACTACCTTGACTTCGAGACCGTGCAGTTCGCGGTCCCGGTCTGGCCGGGGACGAGTCCGTTCCAGCAGGTCGTGTTCCAGTGGTCGTGTCATGTGGAGGAGCGTCCGGGCGAGCTCGTGCACCGGGAGTTCCTCGACACCAGCGGCGACTCTCCGGTGCGCTCTGCCGCCGAGGCGCTGCTGGAGGCGCTCGGCGACCGAGGCCCCATCTTCGTGTACCACGACTTCGAGAAGTGGCGGATCATGGAGATGGCCGCCATGCTGCCGGACCTCGCGCCGGCGCTCGACGCCGTCGCGGGCAGGCTGGTCGACCTCCTGCGACTCACGCGCGACCACTATCGGCACCCGGCGCTCAACGGCTCGTACTCGCTCAAGACCGTGCTCCCGACGGTGGACGCCGAGCTCGACCACGCGCTGCTCGAGGAGGTCCAGGACGGGCTGTCGGCGCAGGCCGCCTACCACGAGGCCGTGGACGCCTCGACGACGGAGGAGCGCCGGCTGGCGCTGCGCGCGTCCCTGCTGGAGTACTGCGGCCTCGACACCCTTGCACTCGTCCGCGTGGCGCACCGGTTCGCGGCCGCCGACGCGGTGTCCCTGCATCCGGAGGAGAAGGCACGATGAAGGTTGTGGCGTTCAACGGCAGCGCGCGCAAGGACGGCAACACCGCCGTCCTGGTGAGGAGGGTGTTCGCCGAACTCGAGGCGGAAGGCATCGAGACGGAGCTGGTGCAGCTGTACGACAAGAAGTTCCGCGGCTGCACCGCGTGCCTCACCTGTGCGGAGACGCGTGACTCCACCTGCTCAGGCCTGCCGGACGACGGCCTGAACGAGTGCGTGGCCAAGATGCTGGAGGCGGATGGGATCGTCATCGCGTCCCCCACGTACTACGCGAACTGCACGGCGACGACCCAGGCGCTGCTGGAGCGGGCGGGGTACGCGACGCGCAAGAGCGGCAACCCGCTGGCGCGCAAGGTGGGCGCCGCCGTGGTCGCCGTCAGGCGCGGCGGCGCCATCCACGCCTTCGACAGCATCAACCACTGGTTCATGATCAACGAGATGCTGGTGGTCGGTTCGAGCTACTGGAACCTCGGCATCGGCCTGGACAAGGGCGACGTGGCGAACGACGCCGAGGGGATGGAGACGATGGCGGCCCTCGGCCGCACCATGGCCTGGGCGCTCACGCGGCTCCACTCCTGACGGCTCAGTTGCTGCTCTTGGGCAGGTACGGCACCAGCCAGTCGACGAACGCGCGCTCGTTGCGGGTCTGCATGAAGAAGGTGCCCGGGCCGGTCAGCGTGGCGACGAAGCCCTCGCCGGAGAAGAACAGCGACTTGTAGCCGCCGACCTTCTGGATCTGGATCGGCATGGCCTCGTGCCAGGCCACCAGGTGGCCGCTGTCCACGACGTACTGCTGTCCGGCCTGCAGGTCCACCCGACGCAGGGCGCCGTAGGTGGCGAAGATGACCTTGCCGGCGCCGGAGCACTTGACGACGAAGAAGGACGAGGCGCCGAACGCGCTCTTGAGACCGCCCCACTTCGTGTCGAGGTCGATGCCCGTCTCGCAGGCCACGAAGCCGTCGCGGTGGTAGAGCCAGGTCTCTCCCTGCTGGTCGATGTAGGACATGTCGCCGGGGAGGGGGTGCGAGAGGACCATCTCACCGCCGCCGGCGGGAGCCGTGAACGTGTTCATGAAGAACGACTCGCCCGAGAGCGAGCGCTTGAGTCCCTTGAGGATGCCGCCCTGGGTCGTCGTCTCTATCTGGGTGCCGGCGGTCATGCTGAGCATCGCGCCGCCCTCGCAGCGGATCTGCTCGCCGGGGGACAGCTTCGCCACTGCCACGGTGAAGGCCGGTCCGTTATCGAACGTCACGTCCATGTGC
Source organism: Actinomycetota bacterium (assembly GCA_012514235.1). Classification (GTDB taxonomy): domain Bacteria; phylum Actinomycetota; class Thermoleophilia; order UBA2241; family UBA2241; genus CAIXSE01. The sequence goes on along the minus strand of JAAZAR010000017.1, from coordinate 19,394 downwards.
ATCCTCCTGGTTCCCGTCGCGACCGCCGCGGCCGCGAGGCCGCGCGGCGGTCGCCGTCCGGCCACTTCATCGGCCGTCGCCCCCTGCGGGCTTGAGCGGCGGCCCTGTTTGCAGGCATACTCTCACGGTGGCGCCGCTGCGAGACGCGGCGCCGCGCCGGCAACAGCGATGGGGGTGCAGCATGAAGACCAAAGGATGGTTCGCGGGGTTCTTCTCGACCCTCGCCTTCGTCGTCGTCGTCCTCGCCGCGCTGTTCGGCATCTTCACCCTGATCAGCTACTGGGCCGGTCCGGTCGGGGGCTGAGCGCGGCCGTCGGGGCGCCGGCTGCCGCCGTCCGCTCCGCTCCTACAGAAGGGGACCCGCGTGGCCCGTTACGTCGACCGTAACAAGTACGACTGGTTCGGCACCATCTGGAAGCTCGCCGTCTTCCTGGGCGTGATCCTCCTGGCGATCCTCGTGGTCTACCCCTGGAAGGGCTTCTGGCCCACGTTCATCATGATCCTGGCGGGACTCTGGATGTACATCGGCCTCGTGTCACGGAGCACCGGCTACGTGTGCGGCAAGTGCGGCAAGGCCTTCCAGGTGCCCACCACGGTCAATTTCTTCACCTCGTCGGCGATCGGCAAGAACCCCGACGGGACCTACTACAGCTACAAGAACCTCACCTGCCCCCACTGCGGCAGGCAGAGCAAGGCGCGCCTCGTCAAGCGCGTCGGCGCCCGGGAGGCGCGCGGCAGCGGCAGGATGCTGAGGTAGCGTCAGGTCGCGAGGCGCCGCAGGTGCTGGTCCACGACCGCCGCCACCTCGGCCGGCGCCGCCTCCACCACCTCCAGCTCCGGCAGGCTGCCCAGGAAGTCCCGCTTGTAGGCCTTCTGCGTGAGCCGGTGGTCGAGGACGACCACGACTCCCGAGTCGGTCTCGGTGCGGATGAGCCGGCCGAACCCCTGCCGGAACTTGAGCACCGCCTCCGGCAGGTAGAAGCGCTCGAACCAGCGCTCGCCCGCCTCCTCGCAGGCCCTGCGGCGGGCGTGGAACAGAGGGTCCAGCCGGGGGAAGGGCAGCTTGGCGATCACCAGGCAGGTGAGCGCGTTTCCGGGGAAGTCCTGCCCGGTCCAGAGCGTGTCTACCCCGAACAGGATCGTCTCCGGGTGCAGGCGGAACTCCTCAGCCAGCGTCGCCGCGCTGCCGTGGAGCCCCTGGGCGAGCACGAGGACGCCCTCGTCCTCCACGTGCTCGCCCACGGCGGCCGCGGCGCGGTGCATGTCGCGGGTGTTGGTGAAGAGCGCCAGGGTGCGGCCGCCAGTGACCTCGGCGATGCGCTTGAGGCGCTCGCCCTGACGGCCGGCGAGCTCGTCCGGCCGCCAGGCGCCGCCGGGGTCGTGCTCGAGCACGAGCACCGCCTGACGGCGGTAGTCGAAGGGCGACGCGAAGACCTGCTCGCGGACGTCGACGTCGCCGGTGAGTCCGGTCATGTCGCGGAAGTAGGAGAAGGAGCCGGCGACCGTGAGCGTGGCGCTGGTGAGCACGGCGCTGCGCAGCCGCTCCCAGAGGGTCTCGCGGATCCCCGTCGCCGGCGTGACCGGCGACCGCGTGAGCGCCCAGCGCGGCGCGCCCGGCACGCTCCGCGCCGCGCTCTCGAGCTCCGCCCACGCCACCGAGTCGGGGCCGCCGCCTTCGGGCAGGTCGTCGAGGAGTCCGGCCGCCGCCGCGGCGTCGTCTGCCAGGGCGGCCAGCGCGGCGTGCTCGCGGTGGTCGTCCGGCAGCGCCTCGGCGCCGGCCGCCGCGGCCGTCGAGAGCTTCGCGAGGCTCTCTGCGAGCAAGCCGATGCGGACCAGGAACGCGTCGTGCTCCGGCAGGTCGCGAAGCCCCGGCGTGAGCCACACCGTGGCGGCGTAGTCGTCCTGCCGCATGCCGGCGCCGCCGTCCTGCTCCGCCCGGGCGGCGGCCCGGGAGAGCGCGGCGACGGCGTCGCCCAGTGCGCGGCTGAGCGCCGGGATCTCCTCGGCGGCGCGTTCGCAGACGTCCGCCGCGGACGCCAGGGCACGTCCCTCGTCCGGCGGCAGGCGGCGGGTGGCCGCCCGCAGGCGCTGCGGCAGCGGGCGCTGGCGATGACGGCCGCGCAGGTCGCCGAGCAGCTGCTCGAGGGCAGCTGCGTCGACGCGGTCGCTGAACGCCTCGGTGGCCTCGTGGTAGAGGAGGTGGGCCTCGTCGATCACCACGTCCTCGAAGGGTGGGAGCATGTCGCGGCCGGAGAGGAGGAGTGCGTGGTTGACGCAGACGAGGTGAGAGGCCTCGGCTCTGGCCCGGGCGAGTCGCCAATGGCAGCCCCGGCGAGCCGGGCAGAAGCGCCCAAGACAGGTGGCGCGGGACGAGCGCAGTTCTCGCGCGAGGCCGGCCAGGGCGGGGAGGACCTGTACGGCGCGGTACGGGAGTGCCGAGAGGTCCACCTCGCCGCGTCGCGCCCGCCCGACGAGGTAGGCGAGGGCGAGGGCACGGTCCCGGTCCGGGAGAGTCTCGCCCTCCGCCGTCACTGCCTCGTCGAGCCGTCGCCGGCAGAGGTAGTTCTCGCGGCCCATGAGCAGCGCCCAGCGCCAGCCCTCGGGCAGGGCAGCGGCGACCAGCGGCAGTTCGGTCCGGGCCAGCTGCCGCTGCAGGGCCTTGGTCTTGGTGCTGACCAGGATGCGGCGGCCGGCGGCGGCGCCGGCGAACGCCGCCGGCAGCAGGTAGCCGAGGCTCTTGCCCATGCCCGTGCCTGCCTCGAACAGGCCGACACCGCCGGCGGCGAACACCTCGGCGGCGGCCCGCGCGTACTCGATCTGTCCTTCTCGGCGGCGAAAGCCCGGGAGCCGCTCGCGGAGACGGGGAGCGGCCCCGTCTCCGGTCGCGCCCAGCTGATCCTCCCAGCCGTCGGGCTCGACAGGCAGGATCGCGAGCGGACCGGGCCCTGACGGCGGCTCCGCGGCGACCAGGGGCGGCGGCGCCTCGTCTGGTATGGCTGCGCAGGCGTCGAGCACGGCGAGCGGCGCCCAGGAGACGCTCTCCAGCAGGCGCCGCTCCTGCTCCGAGAGGCCGGCGGCGCGGCGCGCCAGGCGGGCGAGGACCTCCGCGGTGGCCTCGGCGTCGGGCAGCGCGCGGTGCGCCGACCGGCACAGGCCGAGCTCTTCGGCCAGGATGGGCAGCGCGTGCCGGTCGAGCTCAGGGTAGAGCAGCAGCGCCGCCTCGAGGGTGTCGAACCAGTCGCCGGCGAGGGGCGCCGACCCGGCGCGCCGCGCCGCCGCCAGCAGGTGCTCCCGGTCGAAGGCGGCGTTGTGCCCGACGAGCACCGCGTCGCCGGCGAACTCGCGCAGGCCGGAGAGCGCCTCGGCCTCGCCCGGCGCGCCGCGGAGGTCGGCGTCCGTGATGCCGGTGAGACGGGTGACGAAGAGCGGCACCGGGACGCCGGGGTCCACCAGCGTGGTGAACCGCGCCGTGACACGGAGCTTCGCATCCAGGCGCACGGCGCCGATGTCGATGACCCGGTCCCTGCGCGGGTCGAGGCCGATGGTCTCCGTGTCGACGACGACGAACTGAGGACGGCGGCGAGCCATGGGCCGAGGATAGCAGAGCGGGTGGCCCGTGCTGGCCGTGCGAGAGGGTGACGCCGAACGGGAGCGTCAGACGGTGGCGATGGCGCCGGCAGCCATCGTGGCGACCAGCTCGAGGAGCTCCTGCTCACCCTCGCCCGCGTCGCCCGCGAGGGTGAGCATGAGTCTGACCTCGTCCCCGTCACACGGCGCCGCGGCGACGATGACGTGCGCGGCGCCGGTCTGCGGCGCCCGATGGTCGCCGGGGAGAAGCCCCGAGGCGCCGGCGCTCTCGGCGCCGCGGCTGGCGACGCAGGAGATGGCACCGAACGCCTGGGCCGAGACCTCCGCCGCCGCCTGCAGGACGGCCGCGACCGACGACTGCCCGTGCAGGCGGCCGTACCCCTCGGAGATCGTCCGGACGGCGTGCCGCAGCGTGAGCGCGTCCTGGTCGCTGCGCTTGAGCTGCGCGAAGACCGTGGCGTTGTGCAGCGCCACCGCCGCCTGCGCCGCCACGGCCTTGGCCAGGCGCATCTCCTGGCGGCTGAACTTGCGCTCGCGCTGGTGGTCGAGGACCTCGATGAGGCCGACGCTCTGGCCCTGATGCACCATCGGCAGGATGAGGAGGCACTTGTCGCCGTCCCGGCGCATGATCGCGACCTCGGCGGGGTCGGCGTGCGGGTCGCTGACGTTCACGGTGATGCAGTCGTGATCCTCGATCGCCCGTCGCGCCATGGGGAACTGGCTGAGGGTGTACTGCATGGTGTCCTGGCGGCGGTTGCCGCGGTCGTCGTACTCCGCCCGCACCGAGACCGTGCGCGTGGCCGGGTCGTAGTCGGAGATGACGCAGATATGGGCATCGAGCAGGGTGGTCATCTGGCGGGCGATCTCGCGCAGCAGCGAGGTCGCGTCGAGCTGGCTGGACACGGCGATGGCGGTGGCGACCAGGGTCTCGAGCTCCCGCTCCCGTGCGAGGCGCGCCGCGAGATGGTTGCGCCCGCCGATGAGGTGGGCCAGCTCGTCGATGTCCTCCTGCTTGATGCGGCGGTGACCGCCGGCAGTGCGCGTGCAGGGGAGGAAGCCGGATGCGGTCCATCGCCTGATGGTGTGGGGAGAGACGCCCAGGCGCCGCGCCGCGAGTTGCACGCTCAGATACATGCACAAACCGTATCGCCGCCGTCGCGGCGGCGTCAAGCCTGTGAACTTCCCGTCGCAGCGGTGCGCGAAGTTCGAGGGCAGCGCTGAAGGGGAGAAATCCCAGCAATCGGGAGAGTGATGGTGCGACCATGGTGTCGGCTGCCGTGGAGGTTTTTGTGCCCTCCGATGCAGTCGCGCCGGAGGTCTCGGCACCCAGTGACGCCGCACGTCCTGGTGGAAGGGCGCGCACGAGGCGAACGGTCGGGCCGGCCTCCGGCGGGATTTCAGCGGCCGGCGACCAGTGCCCCGACGGCGGCGACGAAGTCGAGCAGCTCCGACTGGCCCTCGCCGGGGGGGTGCGGCAGCGTCACGGCGAGGGTGAGGTCGGTCCGGCCGGAGGGGTCGCGGGCCACGACGAGGCTGGCGTTCGCGCGCCGGCCGTCCCGATGCTCTCGAGAGGCGGCGAGCCGGCCGGCGCCGAAGGCGCCGGCGCTCTCGCCGCCCAGGCTCGCCACGCACGAGATGGCGCCGAGGGCCTCGCAGACCGCCTTCGCCACGGCGTCCAGGACGTCGTCGCGCTTCTCGTCCGCATCGCCGAGCTCCGCCATGCGGGCCGTCAGGACGGCGAGGGCCTTGCGAAGGCTCGCCACGTCCTCGTCGCTGCGGCGCCGCTCGGCGAAGAGCTTGGCGTTCTGGATGGCCACGGCGGCCTGGCCGGCGATGGCGTCGGCGAGGCGCAGTTCCTGCCGGGTGTACTGGCGGGAGCGCTTCTGGTCGACCACCTCGAGCAGGCCGATGCTGCGCCCCTGCACGACCAGCGGGACCATCAGCAGACTGCGGTCGCCCTCCCGCCGCAGTTCGGCGACCTCGGCGGGGTCGGCGTGTGGATCGTCGACGTTGACCACCGCGGTGACCTGCTCGCGGAGCACTGTCCGCGTGAGCGGGAAGTCCCGCAGCCGGTACGGGCTTGCATCCGGGATCCGCTGACCGACGTGGTCGTACTCGGCGAGCGTGCGGGTGGCGTCCGCCTCGGCGTCGTACTCCGAGATCGCGCAGAAATGGCAGTCGAGCAGGCTCGTCATGCGCATCGCGATCTCGAGCAGGAGCTCGGTGAGGTCGAGCTTGACGGCCAGCGCGGTAGCGGTGTTCACGAGCACGTCCACCTCGCGCTCCCGCGCCAGCTGCGCGGCGAGGTGGTTGCTGCCGCCGATGGCCTTCGCCAGGTCGTCGATGTCGTGTTCGTCGATCCGGCGGTGGCCGCCGGCCGTCCGGGTGCACGGCAGGAACCCGGTGGCGGTCCAGCGGCGGATCGTGACGGGGGAGACGCCGAGGCGCCGCGCCGCCTGCTGCACGGTCAAATACATGGGCGGGAACCTAGCGGGTCGCCTGTCTCAAGTCAACTTGGAGCAAGTTAAGACATCGATAGCGAGCAAGTTTGACATGAAATACCACCTGCACAGAAGCTCTTTTCGGTGTCACACTTGGGATGTTTACGTAGGGAGGGGGAGTCAGATGAGACTGGTGCAGCTCGGGGTGGGCGCGGTCGGAGAGGTCACGGCGAGGGTCTCGGCCGCCGAGCCCGCGGTGGAGAAGGTCATCCTCGCCGACATCGACGAACGGCGGTTGCGTGAGGTCGCCGCCAAGCTCCCGCCCGGCAAGGCGGAGACCCGCGTGGTGGACGCCGCGGACCGGACGGCGCTCGTGGCCGCCGCGCGCGAGGGCGACCTGGTCCTGAACGCCCTCGCCACGGCGTGGGACATCCCCGTGATGGAGGCCTGTCTCGAAGCCCGCCGGCACTACCTGGACATGGGGACCGGCGGGCCGCGCGAGATCACGGGCACGGCGGACCTGGACGAGCAGTTCGCGCTCCACGACGCCTTTCTGGAGCGCGACCTCACGGCCATGGTCTCGTTCGGCATCGATCCGGGCGTGAGCGACGTGTTCGCCCGCGCCCTCTACGACCAGTTCGACACGCTCGAGAAGCTCCTGGTGCTCGACGGGGACAACGGGGCCGTCGACGGCTACGACCTCGCCTGTTCGTTCAGCGTGGAGACGATGATCGAGGAGTGCCTGCTGCCGCCGACCGTGTTCCGGGACGGGTGCGAGGACCGCAACGAACCGCTGAGCGAGTTCATGGAGTTCGAGTTCCCCGAGCCGGTCGGGCGGCTGACGTTGTGCAACGTGGACCATGAGGAGTCACAGCTCATGCCCATGTTCCTCGCCGGCAAGGGGCTGCGCGACGCCACGTTCTTCATCGCCCTCGATCCGGGGTTCGTGGAGGCGCTCCGCGTGTTCAAGGCGCTCGAGCTCAACCAGCGGGCGCCGGTCGAGTTCGGCGGCGCGACGTTCTCGCCGATCCGCTTCGTCGCGTCGCGGTTCCCGCGGCCGGTCGACCTGGGAGGCAGGATCCACGGAGCGGTCTGCGTGGGCACGCTCGCCGAGGGGACGATCGGCGGCGAGCGCGTGCGACGCTACCTGTACCAGGTCACGTCGCACGACCAGGCCTGGGAGCAGTGGGGCGTCCAGGGCACGGCGTGGCAGACCGGGGCTGCGGCGGCCTGCGCGGTCACCCAGTTCGCGCGCGGCGAGGTCGCGCTGAGAGGCGTCGTGGCGCCGGAGCAGCTCGACCCGGCCGCCTTCATCGCGGAGATGGAGCGCGTGGGGCTCTCGCACGGCAGCGTCGACCTGCCGGTGGACTGAAGGCCGGTGGGGCGCCTCCGGTGACGGAGGCGCCCCACCGGCCGCTCAGATAGCATGGAGGCATGTCCGGCCGCCTCCGCATCCTCACCCGTGACCTGCGCTCCTACCCGCGCCAGTTCTGGGTGCTCACGCTGGGCACCTTCATCTACGTCGGTGCGGCGGCGCTCGCCTTCCCGTTCGAGGCGATCTACCTGCGCAACGAGCTGGGCACGTCCATGACCATGATCGGCGTCGTCTTCGGGCTCGTGCCCCTCGCCGTGATGCCGTTCCAGTTCTGGGGCGGGCAGCTCACGGACCGGCTGGGGCGACGCATCATCATCCTCTCGTCGGTGCTCGTGGGCGTGGTGTGGTTCGTCGGGTTCGCCTTCGTCACGGAGCTCTGGCAGGTGGCCGCCCTCGTGGCGCTCGAGAGCGCCCTGGGATGGCCGCTGTTCCAGACCGCGAGCAACGCCATGATCGCCGACCTCCTGCCGTCGCATCGGCGGCAGGAAGGGTTTGGGCTCACCAGGGTCGCCATGAACCTGGGTGTGGTCCTCGGACCGGCGCTCGCGGGTCTCGCCTGGGGCCGGGGCGTCACCTACCGTCAGCTCTTCCTCGCCGCGGCGGGCGGGTGCGTGCTCATGGTCGTGATGATGCTCCTGTGGATCCGGGAGAGCCGGCCGCAGAGCGCGATCGAGCCTCACCGCCGCGTGGACGTGCACGGGCGCACCGGCTTCCGCATCGTGCTGCACGACCGCGTGTTCCTCACGTTCTGCGGGGTCGCCGTGCTGGCCGTCTTCTGCTTCGGCAACTTCGGCTCCATCTTCCCCGTGTACGTCACCGACGTCCTCGGGGTGGCCAAGGCGCACTGGGGCTACCTGCTGGCCCTCAACGCCGGCGTGGTGACGCTGGTGCAGTACCCGCTGGTGAGAGCGCTCCGCAACCGTAACCGCATGGCCCTGCTGGCCGTGTCGAGCACCCTGCTGGCGGTGGGCATCGGCGGTTCGGCGTTCGCCGGACCTCTCTGGTCGCTCGTCATCCTGATCGTCGTGATGAGCGTGGGGGAGTCGCTGCTGGCTCCGGTCACGGCGGCCGAAGTCTCCGATCTGGCGCCGGAGGCCGTCCGCGGACGGTACATGGGCGTGTGGACGGTGGTCTGGAACGGCGGCGCCGCGCTCGGCCCCGCCTTCGGGGGATGGGCCATGGACACGGTCGGCGGGCGCCCGGCGTTCGCCTCGCTGCTCGTCATCGGGCTGGCCGGCGCCGCCGGCTTCCTGGCGCTCGCGCCGGGGTGGCGGCGCCGCAAGACGGCCCAGACGGCGGCGGCCAGGGCGACCGCGTAGCCCGGTCGCCCTGGCCGCCGCCACGTCTGTCGGTCAGAGCCCCAGCGCGTCCTGCAGGTCGCGGGCGTGCTCCTCCTCGACGATGAGGATGTCCTCGAGGACCCGGCGCAGCCCGTACTCCTGCAGCATCTCCGCCTGGGCGATGCGCTCCCGGTAGCGGGCGATCGCGTCCAGCTCGCCCTCCAGGTCCTGCTCCAGCATCGCCTGCGGGTCGGGTGAGGTGAGGGCTCGTTCCACGTCGACGCCGGGGACGCCGCCCATGAAGTCGATCTGCTCTGCCAGGGCGATGGCGTGCGTGTGCTCTTCGTTCGAGTGCACCACCAGTTCCGCCGTGATGGCGTCGTACTGGGCGCCGGTCATGGCTGCCGCGTGCTGCACGTACTGGACCAGGGCCTGGAACTCCTTGGCCAGGTCACGGTTCAGCTCGTCGATCAGTTCCTCGCGGCTGATGCGGCGCGGTTCGGGCCGGGCGATGCTGGCGGCGGTCGCCTGCTTCTTCGCGGGGCCCTTCTTGGCAGGGGTCTTCGGGGCTGACTTGGCCACGGGCTCTCCTCCTCTTCGCATGTCTCGGGCCGCCGGGTCCCTGACCCGGCGTACTTCCTGACCCGGCGTACTGCTTAACGTATAGCAGCCTGAACGGCCGGTCGGGGCCGCGGGACGGCACGCACGGCGGTCGGCGTCGCGGGGTCGCCGCCGGCCTCTCGGCCGCGCAGCCGGCGTCGTCAGCAGAGGCCGGCGAGCGAGTAGAGCCGGTCGGCGACGGCGGTCACACGCGAGCGCACGGTGAGCCGCTCGAGCCAGCGCTCGGGGATGCCCGACTCGCCGTAGACCGCGCCGGCGAGTGCGCCGGTCACGGCGCCGGCGGCCGTGGCGTCGTTGCCCATGTTCACGGCCACGGTCACGGCGTGCTCGAAGTCGGTGGCATGAAGGACGGTCCAGAGCGCGGTCTGCAACGTGTCGAGCACGAAGGAGGAGCTCACGATCTCCTCGACGTCCGAGTCCGGTGTGTCCCGAAGGACGGCGGCCACCCGCTTGTCCTCCTCGACGAAGGCTGCCGCCACCTCGAGCAGGTCTCCGGCGAGTCCGCCGTCGAAGGCGCGCGTGAGCAGGTCGTTGAACGCCGCGCACGACCAGCCGGCGAGGCGGTCGAAGTGGGTGAGCATGGACTCGCGGTGGGACACTTCGCGCCGCTTCTCGGCGTCGGCGTAGTAGAGGAGGCTCACGGGGGCACACCGGATGAGGCTGCCGTTGCCGGCCGTGGGCCCGCCGAGGATCTCGTAGGCGCGGCGGGAGGCCACGTCCCAGTGGGTGCCGGAGCGGTAGCTGATGAGAGCGGCCCGCACCGTGAGGCTCACGTGCACCGGCTGGCTCTCGAGCCAGGCGGCGAGACGGGCGATCACGTCCTCGGGTTCGAAGGCGCCGTTGTCGGCGAGGCTCTCGGCCAGACACAGCATCATCTCGGTGGCGTCGGTGACCCCTCCCGGCTGGATGTCGTACACGCCGCCGCCGAGCATCTCGGTGATCACGCCGTACTTCTCCACCACCTGCTCGGCGGTGAGGAACTCGGCCGGCGCCCCCAGCGCCTCGCCGACGGCCAGGCCCAGCAGCGCTCCCCTGAAGCGGTCGCGGAGGATGGTGGGCGCCGGAGGGGGGTTCACGCGAGCAGGTCCTTCACGAGGCGCTCGAAGAAGAGCGCCTGGTAGGTCACGTCCTCGACCAGGATGCGCTCGTCGGGCTCGTGGTCGCGGCCGCCGTCCATAGCGTGGAAGCTCTCCGCCACGTAGGGGGCGAAGCCGTAGGCGACCATGTCGGGGAACGCCTCGCGCACCCAGCGGGAATCGGTGAAGCTGCCTGAGGTCATGGGCGCGAGCACGGCATCCGGGACGTCGCGCCGCAGCACCCGCTCGATGCTCCCGGTGAGCGGCGTGGCCGGCGGCGAGGCGTTGGGCGTGGTCACGTCGACCCACTCGAACTCCCACTCGATACCGAGCGGGTCCAGGACCTCCGCGACGAACTCCCGGACGTCGTCGCGCTCCATCTCCGGCAGGATCCGGCAGTCGATGCAGGCCTCGGCGCGCGTCGGGATGACGTTGACCGCCTTGCCGGCGCTGAGCACCGTCGGCGTGAACGTGGCGCCGAACAGCGGCTCGACGAGGCCGGCGACAACAGGATCGAGCCGCCGGAGCTCGGCTCCGGCGGCTCGCGCCGTCGCCGGGTCCTTGAGGCGGGTACGCAGGGTGGCGTCCGGGACCAGCGCGTCGATGAACGTCGCGGTGGTGCCGGAGACGATCGCTGGCGGGTCCGCCAGGCCCAGCGCCGTGACGGCGCGCGCCAGGTCGATGACGGCGCTGCGCTCCTTCTCGGGGACGGACCCGTGGCCGCCACGGCCGCGGGTCCGGATGAGGAACTGGGCGAACGCCTTCTCGCCTACGGCGAGCAGGAAGACCTTCTTGCCGTCGACCGGCAGCCACAGCCCGCCCATGCCCTCGTTGATGCAGTAGTCTGCGCGCAGCGCGTCCGGGCGGTGCTCGCAGAGCCACTGCACGCCGCAGAACTCGCCGATCTCCTCATCCGCCGTGGCGGCGTACTTGAGCGTGCCGGCGAACGGCGCCCCCGAACGCGCCAGACGCGCGACGGCGACGGCCTCGGCCGCGACCTGGTTCTTCATGTCGACGGCGCCGACGCCCCACACGTAGCCGTCCTTCACGACGCCGCCGAACGGCGGCACGCTCCATTCGGCGGCGTCGGCCGGCACGACGTCGAGGTGGCCCATCATCGTGAGCGCCCGGCCCGGCCGTGCGCCGTCCAGCCGGGCCACGAGGCTCTTCCTCTCGGGCACCTCGCCGTCCAGCTCGCTCTCGACGCCGTTCTCGGCGAGGTACCCCTGTACCACGCGCGCCGCCTCGGTCTCGTTGCCGTTGGTCGTGTCGACGCGCAGCAGCGCCGTGAAGAGGTCGAGGACCTCGTCCTCGAGAGCCTGCCACTCGCGCTCGTCGAGACCATAGCGGGCCACGGTCACCTTCCTTGGGTGGGGTGCGTACTGAAGCGTCATGATAGCCGTCTGTACTTCGGCTCGCGAGTCTCGTAGTCTCGGTCCACCGGGCACACCGTCGGAGCGTGCGAGGAGGGGAAGATGAGGATCGCTGTCGTGGGTGCGGGGGCCATGGGCAGATGGGCCGTCAAGGAGCTGGGCCTGAGCCCCGACGTCGACGAGGTCGTGGTGGGCGACTTCAACGAGGCGCAGGCGCGCGCGGTCGCGGAGGAGTTCGGCGGCGGCAAGGCCGCCGCCCGGTTCGTCGACGCGCGCGACCAGCAGAGCGTGCAGGAGGTCGTCGCCGGCTGCGACGCCGTGATCAACGCCACGCAGCACTTCTGGAACATCACGGTCATGCACGCGGCGGCGGCCGCCCGCGTCCACTACACGGACATGGGCGGCCTCTTCCATGTGACCAAACAGCAGGTCGAACTGCACGAGGAGTTCCGCCGCGCCGGCGTTACGGCCGTGATCGCCATGGGCGGATCCCCGGGCGTCACGAACATCCTGGCCAGGTACGGCGCCGAGCGCCTCGACGTGGTCGAGGAGGCGCACGCCCTGTGCGGCAACGTGGACGAGACCGACTGGAGCGACTACGAGGGGTGGGTCGTCCCGTACTCCCTCGAGACGCTCTGCGACGAGTTCAGCGTCGTCGCGCCCCAGTTCATCGACGGCCGCTGGGTCATGGACATCACCGGCGGCGAAGGATGCGAGGACGTCGACTTCGGCGAGCCCGCCGGCACGCTCGAGGCGCACCACACGATCCACTCGGAGCCGTTCACCTTCTGGCACACGTGGAAGGACCAGGGACTCAGGAGCGCCACGTTCAAGCTGTCGCTGCCCTTCGAGTTCACGGAGCAGATGCGGTTCCTCAACACCATCGGCATGACGCGCACGGACGAGATCGAGGTCAAGGGGGCGCACGTACGGCTGCGCGACGTGCTCCTCAAGATCGTGAGCGAGATCCCGCGGCCCACCGACGTGGTGATCGACGACGTCGACTACCTCCTCGGGGTGGTGCGCGGGCTCAAGGACGGGCGCCGGGTGGAGTGGCGCGTGCGCGCCGTCGTCCCGGCGCACCAGGAGTACGGTGCCGGCGGCGGGGACGTCGACACCGGCATCCCTCCGGCGATCGTCGCGCGCATGCTCGCCCGCGGCGAGATCGCGGGCCCCGGCGTGTTCGTCCCCGAGCAGGTCGTGCCGTGCGAGGCGTTCTTCGCCGAGTTCTCGCGCTGGGGCGTCGCCATCGACGCGCAGATGCGGGAGTTGCTCGCGGCACCGCAGTGACGGTCGCGGGCGGGCGCCGGCGCCCGCCCGCCTCAATCAAGAGTGAGCTGCGCCTGCGGCGGCTGCCGTTCGACGCCCAGCAACTGCGCCATCCGGCGCGCGTTGCGCATGCCCCAGTCCTCGTAGTTGTTGTTGAAGAGGACGTGGACGTTCTGCGCCCTGTCGGCGAGCTCGCGCACCCTGGGGACCCACTCTTCGAGCTCGGCGTCGCTGTAGAGGTACTTGAACCGGTTCGAGGAGGCGCCGGTGCGCGCCTCCCAGGTGTCGGCGTTGCGGCCGTGGAGGCGGACCATGGCGAGCGGAGCCGTGGCGGCCGAGACCGGAGGGGTGCTGTTCGCGAACCCCTGCGGCTCGTCCACGGCCACGTACGTGAGTCCCACCTCCTCGAGCAGCGAGAGCGTGCGGCCGGCGGAGTCCTCGTCCATCCAGCCGCCGCCGCGGAACTCCACGGCGAGCGGCCATCCGGGCAGGCGGGTGGGGAGAGAGCGCACGTAGTCGCGGTGCTCGCGCGAGGGCACGAACCAGGGCGGGAACTGGAAGAGCACGGCGCCGAGCTTGCCGGCGGCCGCGAGCGGCTCGAGCGCCTCGCGATGGAGCTCCCAGACCAGCTCCAGTTCGCGCTCGCCCACGTCCGTCGCGTAGACGGTGCGCTTGCCGCGCACCGCGTCCGGCAGCCGGTTGCGCAGCCAGTCCGGGAGGCGGTCCGGTGCGGCGGCGTGACCCGTCAGCCAGGCGAAGGCCTTGACGTCGAACACGAAGCCCGGCGGGGTGCGCGCCGCCCAGAGCTCGCTGTTGCGGACGGAGGGCGGCGCGTAGTACGTGGCGTCCACCTCCACGATGCCGAACTGCTCGGCGTAGTGGCGCAGCCGCGCCTCGGCGGTGCTCACTCCCGGCGGATAGAAGCGTCCGCTCGCGATCAGGGTAGGGTCGGTCCACGAGCAAGTGCCGACGAGGATGCGTCCGGGCATCGTGTCCTCCAGCCGTGATGGGTGCGCGGCGCAGAAACGTTGTACCACGCCGGAGCGCGGGCCTATACTGCACTGAAGGACCCAGTCGGCGCCACGGTCTGTGCAGACCAAGGCCTCGCAGTCGAGGCAGATGAAGGGGGCGCCGCCGATGGGCGGGCAGCGCGAGTCGGCCCGCCCATCGTCATGACGGCAGCGGGGCGGGGCGCGTTGAACTTTCGCGCTCCGCGCCCTATACTCGCACTCCCTCAGTGTCGGAATGGCGGAATTGGTAGACGCGCTAGGTTGAGGGCCTAGTGAGGGTATAACCTCATGGGGGTTCAAGTCCCCCTTCCGACACCATCCTCTCCTTTGAGCCCTGCCCGTGTAGCGCGCTCAGAGGCCGCGCCACAGCGCGAGACCAGTGACCTCGTCGAACTCGCGCTCAAGCGGCTCTCCGACGAGTTCCTGCAGCACGAGCTCGCAGGCGAAGACGACGCAGCCAGGGGCCACATGGCCGCCGACGCAGGCGCCGTCGTGACCGGCGAGCGTCGCGTGCGCGTGCACCATGGTGGCACCCTCCCGCAGCGAGACGGTGCCGAGCAGGCTCACGATCTCCACGGCGCCGTCGACGGCGAACTCGCCGTACTCGTGCGTCGTCTGGTCGTAGTACGAGAGGCGGGCGGCCTGGAGCGCGCCGATGGCGCGCAGGTCCGCCGCCCGCATGCCGTGCTCGTCGGCCACGGCGGCGATCTCCTCAAGCAGGTCGCCGCCGTGCGGCAGGCGCGCGACGACGCAGCGCCCCCGTGTGAACTCGCGTGCTCCCATCCTCGTCTCCCTCCGGGCTCGACGGCCGGCCGCTGTCCGCCGGCCACGGATGCAGTGTACCGCCGGGGAGCAGGCAGCTCCGCCCCGACCGTCAGCAGCTCGCCCCCCGCCGTCAGCCTCGTGTACCTCTCAGGGCGGAAGGGTATGAGGCACTGCGACCGTACTCGATCCTTGCGTGTGCAGGGACGGAGGGATGACATGAGCGAGACTCGTGACGTGCGCCACCCCGCGTCGGGAGAGGTGCAGGAGTGGCGCGCCCAGTTCGACGAGCTCGAGCTGCGCATGGACGCGCTCAGAGAGGCGTTCATCGAGGGCGTCCGGTCGTTCACGATGACGGACGAGATCGCGGAGCGCATCCACGCGCGCTTCGACGACGTGGGCGAGCAGGTCCACGCGATGCATTGTACGTATCCGTTCGGCGGCTGGCCGGGGCAGGAGGACTGCCGCTTCGAGCCGCCGGTGCCCTACGACCGCGAACGGCCGGGACAGGACTGACTTGACGCACGCAGAACGCCTTCATGTGAGCACCGAGATGCGCGGCGAGGTGTGCGTGATCCACTGCGGCGGCGTCGCCGGGCGGGAGCTGGCCGCCGACCTGCCCGCCGTGGTCGCGCGATGCCTTGACGCGGAGGCCGAGGCCGTGGTCGTCGACCTCGATCCCTGGGCGCCCATGGATGCCGCCGGCCTCTCGGCCCTGCAGGCGGCGGCGCACGCCTTCGAGGAGGTCGGCGGCGAGCTCGTGATCGCCGTGGAGGAGCCCGAGGCCCGCCAGGCGTTGGCGGAGGCGGGCCTCATGCGTGCGGAGCCGCCGGCGCCGGGGCCTCCCGGCAGCGGCGCCGAGGCGCCGCTGCGGGCGCCTGACCGGGCGCGCTGGGAGCACGAGTTCAGCTTCCCGGCGACGCCGCGTCAGCTGCGCGCCGCGCGCCGGAGGGTGGTGGCGTTCGCGGAGGTCGCCGGGCTCGACGAAACCCGCCTGTTCGAGCTCAACGTGGCGGTCGCCGAGGCCCTCGCCAACGCCGTCGTCCACGGCTCGCCTCGCGGCGCCGCCGACGACGTCCGGGTGCGCTTCTTCTGCTACGAGGACGAGGTCGCCGTGGAGGTCGTCGACGACGGCGGCGGCATGTCGGCCACGCCCATCTGCGCTCCGCCCAGTGCGGCGACCAGCGGCCGGGGCATCCACTTCATGCGTGCCCTTGCCGATGCCGTCCAGTACACGTGCGGGCCGCTCGGCACGAGCGTGCTGCTGGTCAAGCAGCGCGGCTGAGGAAGAGGGGCGCAGGCGGTCGACGAGGCGGGCGCCGTCCGGTGACATGCAGCGGCGCCCACCTGCGGGCACGCGCCCCCGCGCGGTGACGTAGAATCGCCACATGGCCGACCAGGCGCTCCACGACCGTCTCTTCCTGCTCGACGGCAGCAGTCTCGCGTTCCGCGCGTTCTTCGCGCTGCCCGAGTCCATCTCCACCGAGGCGGGGCAGCCCACCAACGCGCTGTTCGGACTCAGCCAGATGCTGCTCAAGCTCGTCGCCGAGTACCGGCCCGCCTGCCTGGTCTGCGCCTGGGACGCGCGCGGGAAGACCTTCCGCGACGAGCTTTACGACCAGTACAAGGCACAGCGGCCGTCGATGCCCGACTCGCTGTCGGCGCAGTGGGACCTCCTGCCAGAGCTCATGGAGGGCTTCGGCGTCATCAACCTCGTCAAGCCCGGCTACGAGGCCGACGACATCCTGGGCACGCTCGCCGAGGAGGCCAAACGCCAGGGCACCCGCTCGGTCGTCGTCACCGGCGACCGCGACGCGATGCAGATCGTGGACGACGACATCTGGGTCATGAGCACCGGTCGCGGCGTCACGGACGTCAAGATCTACACGCCGGCCGCGGTGCTCGAGCGCTTCGGCGTCACGCCGGCGCAGATCCCCGATTACATCGCCCTCAAGGGCGACACCTCGGACAACATCCCCGGCGTACCGGGCATCGGCGAGAAGACCGCGGCGCTGCTCCTGCAGCAGTTCGGGTCCGTGGACGAGCTGTACCGGCGGCTGGACGAGGTCAAGTCGGACAAGCGGCGGGCGCTGCTCAAGGAGCACGAGGGCGCCGCCCGTCTCTCGCTGCAGCTCGCGACCATGGTCTGCGACGTGCCGCTCGAGCACGACCTGGTCGAGGTCGTCACGCAGTGCGGGTACCGGCTGCCGGTGGAACAGGTCGACGCCGTCTTCGAGCGCTTCGAGTTCCGCAACCTGCGCCGGCGCCTGCGGGAGATCACCGGCGAGGCTGCCGTGCCGGAGGCGGCGCCGTCCGGGGTCAGCGACTCGCTGGTGCGCCTGACGGCCGAGCCCGACGTCGGGCCTGTGGCCGCGCTGCTCGAGAAGGCCGAGGCCGCGCTCGCCTTCGAGGCGCGCGGCGGGGCTGACGGCCTGGTCGTGGCGGCGCACGCCGGCGGCGACGCCTGCCTGGTGGCGCCGGCCGACGCCGGCCGGGCCGGCTCGCTCTGGCTGCTCGCCGCGCACGCCGTGGTGCACGACGCCAAGGCGCAGCCCGGCTTCGTGCACGCGCCGGCGGGGCCGGCCTTCGACACCGCCGTGGCCGCGTACCTGCTGGCGCCGGAGCGTCCGGAGAAGGAGCGCACGCTCTTCGCGCTCGCCGGCACCGACGACGGCGCCCGGCTCGTCGAGGGACCGGCGGCCGAGGCCGCCGCGGCCACGCGGGCCACCCTCACGTGGCGCGTGGCCGAGGCCCAGCGGCCGCGCCTCGTCGAGCTCGGCCTCGAGCGGCTCTTCCGCGAGGTCGAGCTCCCGCTGGTGCGGGTGCTCGCGCAGATGGAGGCCGCCGGCGTCAAGATGGACCCGTACCGGCTCGGCGAGATCACGGCCGGCGTCCGGGACCGCATCGACGAGCTCACCGACGAGATCCACCGGCTGGCCGGCGGTCCGTTCACGATCGGCTCCCCGCAGCAGCTCGCCGACGTGCTCTTCAACCGCCTCGGCCTCGAGGCGACCCGCAGGGGCAAGACCGGGTACTCCACCGACGCGCGGGTCCTGCGCGGCCTGCGCGACCAGCACCCCATCGTCCCGGCGGTCGAGGAGTGGCGGGAGCTCACCAAGCTGCTCAACACGTACCTCGAGCCGCTCCCGGCCCGCCTCGACCCGGTCACCGGCCGGCTCCACACCACCTTCAACCAGCTGGTGGCGGCCACCGGCCGGCTCTCGAGTTCCAGCCCCAATCTTCAGAACATCCCGGTGCGCACGGAGCTGGGCCAGAAGATCCGCGCCTGCTTCGTCGCCGAGGAGGGCCACAAGCTGCTGGTCGCCGACTACTCCCAGATCGAGCTGCGGCTCATGGCCTCGCTCTCGCGCGAGCCGGCGCTGATCGAGGCGTACCATCGCGGGGAGGACGTGCACCGCGTCACCGCCGCGGCCGTCGCCGGCATCCCCGTCGAGGAGGTCACCAAGCGGCAGCGCGAGCGCGCCAAGGCGACCAACTTCGGCATCATGTACGGCCTCTCCGCGTTCGGGCTCTCCGAGCAGGTGGACATCCCGCTCGACGAGGCCAAAGCGTTCATCGACGCGTACTTCGCCAAGTACCCCAAGGTCAAGGAGTTCCGCGAGCGCGTGATCGCGCAGGCGACGCAGGACGGGTACGTGACCACGCGGTTCGGGCGCCGGCGCGCGGTGCCGGAGCTGCGCTCGTCCAACTTCCGCAACCGCTCGCTGGGCGAGCGCCTCGCCGTGAACACCATCCTCCAGGGCACGGCCGCCGACATCATCAAGATCGCGATGGTTCGGGTGAGCGGCGAGCTGGAACGCCGCGGGCTGGCCTCGCGGCTGGTGCTGCAGGTCCACGACGAGCTCGTCCTCGAGTGCCGCGAGGACGAGGTCGACACGTGCCTGCCGCTGCTCCGCGAGGCCATGTGCGGCGTCATCGACCTCGATCCGCCGCTCGAGGTCGACATCGGCGTCGGCGACGACTGGGTGGCGGCGAAGGCCTGACGGCCGCGCCGCCCGAAGTGCTCGATTCCGCGCGTAGCGGATGCTATACTCCACTGGTTTCGGCCCGCCGCGGTCCGCGGGCCGACCTTTTTGTCAGCGACGGACCGCCCACTTGACCGGGAGGCAAACCCACACATGACCGACAACCCCGAAACCACCATCACCGATCCGGCCAACGCCCCGAACGTCGTGGAGGGCAGCGAGGGCTACCTCATCGAGGTGGACGGCGAGATCATCCCCAACTACGACATGACGCTGACCAACTTCAGCGAAGGGGACATCGTCACCGGCAAGGTGGTGCGGATCGACAAGGACGAGGTGCTCGTCGACATCGGCTACAAGTCCGAAGGCGTCATCCCGGTCAATGAGCTCAGCATCCGCAAGAACGTCAACACCTCCGAAGAGGTCGCGCTCGACGAGGAGATCGACGCCCTCGTCATGACCAAGGAAGACGCCGACGGGCGCCTCATCCTCAGCAAGAAGCGCGCCAAGTTCGAGAAGGCGTGGAAGCGCATCGAGGCCGCCTTCGAGAGCGGCGAGCCCGTCACCGGCACGGTCATCGAGGTCGTCAAGGGCGGCCTCATCCTCGATCTCG
>JAAZAR010000010.1 GCA_012514235.1 Actinomycetota bacterium | reverse complement strand
CTCGTCGCCGTGCATGTAGCCGATGGAGTAGTAGTGGACGAGCATGCCGATGATGCCGACCACGAGCAGCATGATGCCGGTGAGCGTGTCGACCTGGTAGCCCCACGGCACGCTGAACTGTCCGGCGGAGATCCAGGCGAAGGCGTTCCAGACGAACGCCTCCTCGGAATGCCTGAACACCCACTCGAAGCAGTACACGCTGAGCACGGCGGTGACCGTGATCATCGCCACCGGGAAGATGTGGGCATGCTTGCCCATCCGCTTGCCGAACAGCAGGGTCACGATGAACCCGAGCAGCGGCAGCAGCGTGATGAGCGCGACGGCGATCTTCATATAGTCGGTACTCTCCACGCGTCCCCCGTCAGCCCTTCAGTTCGTTGTAGGTGTCTGTCTGCACGGTCCGCTTGTTGCGGTAGTTGGCGATGACGATCGCCAGGCCTATGGTCACCTCGGCGGCCGCCAGCACGATGATGAACAGGGCGAACAGCGTGCCGGCGCCTTCAGAGCCGGCGCGGAAGTTCGCGGTCGCCACCAGGGCGATGTTCACGGCGTTGAGCATGAGCTCGAGGCTCATGACGACGAGGATGACGTTGCGGCGCGCGAGCACACCGAACGCGCCGATGCAGAACAGCAGAAAGGCGAGGAGCAGCCACCAGTACAGGGCGTTCACGAGCGCTCCTTCTCACGAGTGGCCAGGACGATGGTGCCGATCATGGCCGCCACAAGCACCAGCGAGACGAGCTCGAACGGGAACACGTAGCGGTCGAAGATGAGCTTGCTGAGCTGACGCAGCCCCGGCGTGAGCGACTCCTCGCCGATCGGCCCGATGTCGGCAGACAGGGAGACCATGGCGAGGACGGAGGCGCCGACGAGGGCGGCGACGGCCGCCACGGCCGACTGGCGGTTGAAGAACAGCTCCAGTCGGCCGGTCTGCACCTCGGTGAGCATGATCGCGAAGATGATCACGATCGAGATCGCGCCCACGTAGACGAGGATCTGGATGATCGCCACCAGCGGCGCGTTGAGCAGCGCGTAGGCGAACGCGACGCCCAGGAAGCAGAACACCATGGAGACGGCGGAGTACATGATCTTCCGGAACAGCACCACGCCGAGGCCGCAGACCAGGATCCACGCGGCCACGATGACGAAGAACCAGGGGTGGAAGTCGCCGCCGGGCATCAGGCCTGCTCCTCTTCCTCGCGGTCAAGGTCTATGGGATCGTCCTTGAGCGGCTCCCAGACCCAGCCGCGACCGAGCTCGGCGTCGAGCACGTGCGGCACGAGGTCCTTGACCGTCTCTCGCAAGGACGCCACAGGGCGGTTCTCACGCACGTAGAGCGACTCGCCGGCCAGGGCCGTCCGGCTGTAGCCGGCCAGCTCGAAGAAGTCGGTCTGCTCGAGTGCGTCGTAGGGGCAGACCTCGACGCACTCGCCGCAGAAGATGCAGCGGCTCTCGTCGAGGTCGTAGCTCCCCAGGATGCGCGGGTTCGTCTGGATGGAGCCCGTGGGACAGGTCTCGGCGCACTTGCCGCAGCTCACGCAGCCGACCATCTGCAGCGGCAGGTTGTCGGCCGTGCTCACGATAGTGTCGAAGCCGCGACCCATGTTGTCGTAGCAGCTCGACCCGACCTCCATGCGGCAGACGCGCACGCAGCGGCCGCAGTTGATGCAGCGGTTGGGCTCGCGCATGATGAAGTCGTGGCGGAAGTCGGCCGGGTAGTCGTGGACGTCGCCGCCGTGGAAACGGTTCTTGAAGACCTCGTACTCGATGCCGTACTGCTGCAGGCCGCACTTGCCGTTGGCCGGACAGTAGCACTGAAGGCAGAGCTCGGCGCCGCGGACGGCATCGTCCTCCCCGAAGCCCAGCTCGATCTGGTCGAAGTTGGTCCTGCGGTCTTCGGGCGAGAGCTTGGGCATCTCGCCCGGGGGGCTCGGATGTGAGACATCCGTGGTCATATCGATGAACACCGGCGGT
>JAAZAR010000041.1 GCA_012514235.1 Actinomycetota bacterium | reverse complement strand
TGGTCAAGCATATCTCGGACCGCGTGGCCGTCATGTACCTCGGCAAGATCGTCGAGATCAGCGACAGCGCCGTGCTCTACGACATGCCGCAGCACCCGTACACCGAGGCGCTGCTCTCCGCCGTGCCGATCCCCGATCCGCACACCGAGCGCTCTCGCCGGCGCATCGTGCTCGAGGGCGACGTGCCCAGCCCGGCGAACCCGCCCAGCGGGTGCGTGTTCCATCCTCGCTGCCCGCGGGCACAGGAGGTCTGTACGACGGCGATGCCGCGGCTGGTGTCCACGGGCGACGCGGGACCGCGGCACGAGGTGGCGTGCTACTTCCCCGCCCGGTTCGCGGACGGCCGGCGCACCGTCGCGGAGCAGCCGTTCAGAGAGGCGCTGCCAGAGCAGCAGGACTGAACGTCCCGCGGCACGGCTGCGTCACCGAGTCCATCATGAGTCGGTACGCCACTCCTATCATCGTCGCGGCCCTCGTCGTTGTCGCCCTCCTTGGGGCAGCAATCGTGGGCGCCGCCTGCGACGACGCCTCGAGCGCAGACGACGCTCGCGTCTCGGCCTCTCCCGACCCGGTGGTCCTGCGCGTCGACGACCGTCCGGTGCGTCAGAGCGCCGTCGACGCGGTGCGCGCGGAGTTCCGGCTGGGCGGCTCCGAGGACTCCGAGGCGCGCGCGGAGCGGGAGGCGGTGCGCCGCGAGCTCGTCCGCCGCGAGGCCGAACGCCTCGACCTGACGGCCGACGCCGCCGAGGTGTCCGCCCGTCGCCAGGCGATGGTCGACCAGCTCGGCGGCGAGCAGGCGCTCGCCGCAGCACTCGAGCAGGTGCCCATGACCGAGGAGCAGCTGCTCAGCGGCATCACCGACGGCGTGCTGCGCGAGGCTGTGCAGGATGCGAAGTTCGGGGACCTCACCGTGAGCAGGAACGCGGCGCGCTCCTACTACGAGCGGCACCGGGACCGGTTCCGCGAGGCCGCCTCGGCTCATCTGTGGAGCATCCAGGTGGCGGCGGAGCGCATCGCCGAGACCGCGTTGGGGCGACTGCGCTCGGGTCAGCCGTTCGAACAGGTTGCCCGGCAGTTCTCGACGGATGCCCAGTCCAGGGACGCGGGCGGCGACCTCGGGACGGTCGCCCTGGAGTCGCTGCCGGCGCCTCTGCGGCGGGCCGTGGAGCGTGCCCCCGCCGGCCAGGTGACGAAGCCGGTCCAGGGCCCCGGCGGCTGGTACCTGCTCAAGGCGACTGACCTCAAGCAGGCGCGGGTCGTCCCGTTCAGGGAGGCGGAAGCCCGTATCGTGGAAGAGCTCGCCCGGCACAAGCGGTTCGTCGCTCTCGACGAGTGGCTCGACGGGCAGCGCAAGGCGGCGACGGTGGAGCGTCTCTGACCGTCGCCGTGTGGTCGCCCGGCGCGGTTGCTATACTCCGCGGCACAGACACTATCGGAGGTCCCCAGTGCGGAACGCTCTCATCCTGCTCGCCGTCGTCGCCGTGATCATCCTCGCCTTCGGGGCGGTGAACAACGGAACGACCTTCGAGATCGACTACGTCGCCGGAACGGTCAACGCCGTGTCCCTGTTCTGGGTGTCCGCCGTCATCGCCGGGCTCGTGTTCGTCACCGGCCTCGCGGCCACGTGGTTCGCGCTCGCCGGCGCCGCAGGCGGCCGGCGCAAGCTCGAGGCCGAACTGCAGAAGACGTACACGCGGCTGCGCGAGGCGGAGGCGCTGGCGGCCAGCAGGGCGCCGGCGCCTGCCCCCGAGCCCACCGTCGTGGCGGCGCCTGCCGAGCCGGCCACGGTCGTCGACGTCGAGGACGCCACTGCCGTGGCGTCGGAGGACGCGACCGTGGCCGCCGAGGACGAGACCGCCGCCGCCGATGCGCCGGCGGAGGCCGGAGAGCAGACGGCAGTCACCATGGCGGCCGAGGGCGGGGCGTCCGAAGAGGGGGCGTCCGATGAGGCTCTCGACGACGACGCGGCGGTCGAGAGCGACGAGCCCGGCGAAGCCGAGGCCGGCGAGCCCGCCACTCCGGACAGCTGACGGTCTCGCAAGCCGCCGGCCCGCTGTCGGGCGCGCATCCGTCGGCCCCCGGCGGTACACTCGCGCCGTGATGCACTCGTGAAAGACCCGGGCTCCTGGCGTATCGCGCCGGCGCCGTTCGCCGAGGTCCGGCGGCTCGCCGCGGAGCTCGGCTGCAGCGACGTCCTCGCCCAGGTGCTCGTCCGCCGCGGGCTGGGCGACCCCGCCGCGGCGCGCGCCTTCCTGCAGCCCGACTTCCGCGTCCACGACCCCTACCTCATGAGCGGGATGGCCGAGGCGCGGCAGCGCATCGACAGGGCGCTTCGGCGCGGCGAGCCCATCGCCGTCCACGGCGACTACGATGCCGACGGCATCACCGCGACCTTCCTGCTGGTGGGCGTGCTCCGGGAGCTCGGGGCAGACGTGCGCTGGCGCTTGCCCAACCGCTTCAGCGAGGGCTACGGGGTCTCTCCGGCCGCCGTCGACGAGCTCGCCGAGGCGGGCGTCAAGCTGCTCATCACCGTGGACTGCGGCATCAACGCCCGCGACGAGGTCGTCCGGGCCAAGGCGCTCGGCATGGACGTCGTCGTCACGGACCATCACGAGCTGGAGGGCGAGCTGCCCGCCTGCACCGTGGTCACGCCCAGGATCGGCTCGTACCCGTGCCGTCACCTGGCCGGGGTGGGCGTGGCGTTCAAGCTGGCCCACGCCCTGCTCGAGGAGCCGGTCGAGGCGCTCGTCGAGTTGCCGCTGGCGCTTCGGCCGTACACCGATGTCGTCGCCGTCGGCACCATCGCCGACGTGGTGCCGCTCGTGGAGGAGAACCGCGTGTTCGCCGCCGTCGGCCTGGGGCGGCTGCGCAGTGCGCCCCGCCCCGGCCTGGCGGCGCTGCTCGAGGTCGCCGGCGGGCGGCCGGGCGCCGTGGACGCGGGCGCGGTCGGCTTCCGGCTGGGACCGCGCCTCAACGCGGCCGGCAGACTCGAGGACGCCTCCATCGCTCTGGAACTACTGGGCGCTCCCGACCGGGAGACGGCGCTGCCGCTCGCCCTCAAGCTCAACGAGCTCAACCGCGAGCGGCAGGTCATCGAGGCCGGCATGCTCGAGGCGGCGGTGGCGATGGTGCCGGATCCTCTGCCGCCCGCCCTCGTGCTGTCGTCTCCGGACTGGCACGAGGGCGTGGTCGGCATCGTCGCCTCCCGGGTGGCCGAGCGCTTCCATCGGCCGGCTATCCTCCTCAGCGAGGGGGACGAGGAGGCCAAGGGCTCGGGGCGCAGCATCCCCGCCTTCGACCTGCTCGGAGCGGTCGAGCGTTCGTCGGAGCACCTGCTCGCCTTCGGCGGTCATCGCGCCGCCTGCGGCCTGCGGCTGCGGCGCGACGCCATCCCGGCGTTCCGCGAGGCGTTCGTCGCCGAGGCGGCCGCAGTGCTCGGCGAGGAGGACCTCCGCCGCATGCGCGAAGTCGACGCCATCGTCGGCGGTGACGAGCTCACTCTCAGCCTTGCGGACGAGCTCGAACTGCTGGCGCCGCACGGCTTCGGCAACCGCCAGGTCACGCTCCTGCTGCACGCCGCCGAGATCGTCGCGCCGCGCCTCACACGCGACCGTCGTCACGCCCAGTACCGCGTCCGCTGCGACGGCAACTCGTGTCAGGCGATCCACTTCAACTTCGACGGCCTCGACGAGCTCAACACGCCGGGGCGTCACGACGTGGCGCTGGCGCTCACCAAGAACGAGTACAACGGCACGGTGAGCGCCCAGGTGCAGGTCCGCGGTCTCCACCGTCTGGAGGAGCCGGCGAACGGCGACCTCTGCGCCGACGCGTGCGCGACGCGCTGCCGCGAACGGCTGACCGGCGAGGCTCTCTGGGCGGCGCTGCTCGGCGGCGGTACGGCATCGGCCGCCGCCGGCGGGGCCTCGCCGGGCCCCGGCGAGGCGGGCGACGCCGCCCGCGCGGAGGCCGAGGCCTCCGCCGCTCTCCACGCCGCCCGGGCGGCGGACCGCATCGTCGACCGGCGCGGACGTCCGCCGGTGGCGCATCTCACGGCGCTGGCCGCCGGCGGCGAGCGCGTGCTCGTCCTCGTCGCCGACGTGGCTCGCCGCCGCCCGCTGCTCACGCGCGACGTCCTCGCCCCGGGCCTGCGCCGCACCGGAGCCTACGTCCAGGCGGCCTGTACGCAGCGCCTGGCCGCCGCGGCACAGGCCGACGTCGTCATGACCACCGCGGACGTGGCAGTGGCCCATCCGGACTTCACGCGCACGTTCGCGCACGTCGCGGTGCTCGACCCGCCGTTCACGACGTCGTCGTGGGCCGCGCTCGCCGCGGCAGCGCCGGACGCCCATCTCCACGCGCTGTGGGGAGCCGGCGAGGCGGACTTCGCGTGCCGGCTCCGGGAGGCCCAGCTGGACCTCGACGCGACCATGCGCCGGGTGTGGCGGTGTCTCTCCGCGGGCTCGGGTGCGTTTGACGACGGGCTCGAACAGGAACTCCTTGGTCGAGGGGTCGTTCTCGCGTCCGTCGCCGCCACCGCGACGGCGCTCCTGGCCCTTCAGCAAGCGGGACTGCTCGTCGTCGGTTCGGACGGCGGCTATCATCTCGAGAGACCACGGCACAAGGTCGACGTCACGAGGACACCGGCTCACCGAGCATGGCACAACAGGTATCAGACACCAGACTTCCTGCGGACCTGCCTGACAGCGCAACTCTGACGCAGGTCCCGCCCGAGTACGGGCCGCTGCTCGACGACCTCTTCGCGGCCGTCGAGCGGTACGACGCGGACGTCGATCACGAGCTCATCACGCGCGCCTTCGTGGCGGCTGCCGTCCTGCACGGGCGGCAGAGCCGCAAGAGCGGCGAGGCGTACATCCACCACCCGGTCGGCACGGCGCTCAACGCCGCCGAGCTCAAGCTCGACTCGGTCACCATCGCCGCCGCCCTCCTCCACGACGTGGTGGAGGACACCGGCACGCCGCTGAGCTGGATCGAGGAGCAGTTCGGCGCCGAGATCGCCATGCTCGTCGACGGCGTCACCAAGCTCACCAAGATGCACTTCACCTCCCAGGAGGAGGAGCAGGCCGAGAACTACCGCAAGATGATCGTCGCGATGGCGACCGACATCCGCGTCATCCTGATCAAGCTCTGCGACCGCCTGCACAACATGCACACGCTCTGCTACCTCAGCAAGCAGAAGCAGATGC
>JAAZAR010000103.1 GCA_012514235.1 Actinomycetota bacterium | reverse complement strand
CGGCGCGACCCCGGCCGGCGCGGTCGAGGCTCCGGCGTCGAGCGGGCGCTCCTCGCGTGCGGCGGCGCGCCGTGCGCGGAGCGCCTCCCGCGCCGCCCGGCGCCGCCTGCCCGCCGGCCCCCAGTCCAGCCCGCCGAGCCGCCACAGGTACACGAGCCCCGCGAACAGCAGGAGCACGAAGACCAGCAGCGCGAAGTACCCCGGCCATCCCAGACTCCTCGCCGCGATCGCCCAGGAGAAGATGAACACGACCTCGAGGTCGAAGATGACGAAGTCGAGCGCGACCTGGTAGAAGTTCACCGAGAGCCGGCGGGGCAGCGGCCCCGCCGGCCGGATGCCCGACTCGTACTGGACGGTCTCCGAGCCGTGATAGCGGCGGCCTCCGAGCAACCACGAGAGCGTGAGGATGAGCACCGCGACGAGCAGCACGAGCCCGGCGTACAACGCCGCCGGCCACACCTCGACGGCGAAATGGCTTAGGGTCACGCTCACCCCCATCGGATTGCCGTTGGTCTCAGTTCAACATCCTTTACGCCACACGACGTGCATGGTAGAGAACAATCAGTATCAAGCAGAATGGTAAGTGTCCACGGCCTCACCGTCTACGTGCATACCCGTGCCGGATGGGGCGCGAGCGCCGCGGGGCCGATGAGGGGAGCCGAAGGGGAGTGAGCTTGACGACCGCCCGGAGGGGAGGAGCAGAGCAGCGGCGTGAGACTGGGCGTCTTGCCCGGCCGGCGTTGCTGCTGGTCCTGCTGCTCTCCCTCGCCCTGGCGGTGGCGCTGTCGCCCGCGGCCGCAGCTGCGTCGTCGCCGCAGCCGGCGCAGCCGACGCCGTCCGAAGGGATCGAGCCGCCGGCCGGCTCCGGCTCGTTCACACCGGCCCCGACGCCGCAGCCGGTGCCCACGTCCACCTCCGCACCCGGCAGCGGCGAGCGGCTCTTCGCCGAGAACTGCGCCGGCTGCCACGGCGTGAGCGGCGAGGGGTTCGTCGGCCCGCCGCTCGCCCCGGCCGGCTTCGCCAGCCTCGTCGGACCCATGGTCGTGGATGGCGGCATCAACATGCCGGGATTCGCCGGCGTGCTGAGCGACGCCGAGGTCGAGGCGATCTCCACCTACGTGGCGGACGAGCTGGCCGAGCCCGAGTCCCGTGAGGCGGAGGTCACGGCCGGCGGCGACCTCTTCCGCCTCTACTGCTCGGGCTGTCACAGCTCCACCGGCAGCGGCGGCGCGATGCCCGGGCTGAACAACGCGCCGGACATCCGCCGGTACCCGCCGGCCGAGGCTCTGGCCGCCATGATCCTCGGGCGCGGCAACATGCCGTCGTTCGCGGGAAACACGTTCGACGTGCGGCAGCAGACGTCGGTCGCGCTGTATGTGCAGGCGATCCACGACCCTCCCTCGCCGGGCGGCGCCGGGATCGGATTCCTCGGGCCGGTGTCCGAAGGCGCCGTCGGCGGCGTCGCGCTGTTCCTGCTGATCCTCCTCGCCGTCTGGCTGGCCTGGCCGACGCGGAAGGCGGTGCCATGAGCGACCCCGGACGAGGACCGGGCGAGCAGCGCCGCGTCTCCACCTGGCCGGCGGCGCTGGGCATCATCGCGACCATCGGGGGCGCGGTCGTCTTCGTGGTCGCCTTCGCGACGGGCGCGAGCAACGCCTGGCTGGGCGGGTCGCTCGCGTTCGCGCTGCTCGGCCTCGGTCTCGCGCTCGCGTTCTGGGGCCGGGACCTGGCCGGCGACCAGGTGATCGCCGGCCCGTACCCCATCCCGCCGGAGGAGACCGAGGACCAGGGGGCCGCGCTGGCCGCGCAACTCGACGAGCACGCCTCGGTGCTCACGCGCCGCGGCTTCCTCTTCAAGGGTCTGGTCTTCAGCGTGGGCGTGTTCGCCCTGAGCCAGGTGGTGCTGCTCGGCGCTCTGGGGCCGTGGCCGGGCGACAGGCTCTCCACCACCGGATGGCGCAGAGGCCGTCGCCTGGTCGACTCGGATGGCGAGCCGGTCACGCGTGACGCGCTCGCCACCGGCGGCTTCCTCGTCGCTTTCCCCGAGGGCAACGACCTGCACGAGGGCGCCGATTCCCAGGTCGTGCTCCTGCACTTCGTGAACGGCGAGTACACGCCGCCGGCCGGTCGCGAGACGTGGAGTCCGGAGAACTTCGTGGCCTACTCGCGCGTCTGCACCCACGCCGGCTGCCCGGTGGCCCAGTACGCGGACGTCGACCAGGTGCTGCTCTGCCCGTGCCACCAGTCGGCGTTCGACGTGCTGGACGGGGCCCGGCCCGTCGCCGGTCCGGCCGGTCGTGCGCTGCCCCAGCTGCCGCTGGCGATCGACGACGAGGGTGTGCTCTACGCCCAAAGCGACTTCACCGAACCCATCGGTCCCGGCTACTGGAACATCGCATGAGCGGCGACCACGATCTCAGGCGGAGTCTGGGGCGGGCGTTCGGCGTGCGCCGTTCGCCGCTGCGTCCCGCCGGCCGCTGGCTGCATACCAATCTTGGCGGCAGCCGCATCCTGCGGGAGGAGCTGCGTCACATCTTCCCCGACAGCTGGGCGTTCTTCCTCGGCGAGATCGCCTTGTACTGCTTCATCATCCTCGTGCTCACCGGCATCTTCCTCGCCCTGTTCTTCCAGGCGTCGGAGGCGCCGGTGGTGTACGACGGGCCCTACGCGCCGCTCGCCGGGGCGAAGATATCCGTCGCCTACGACTCGGTGCTGCTGCTCAGCCTGGACGTGCCCGCCGGCCTCCTGGTGCGCCAGATCCACCACTGGTCGGCGCTGGTGTTCGTCGGCGCGCTGATCATCCACATGCTGCGCACGTTCTTCACCGCGTCCTACCGTCGCCCGCGGCGCCTCAACTGGCTGCTCGGCGCCGTCCTGCTGATCCTGGTCGGCCTGAACGGCCTGTTCGGCTACTCGCTGCCGGACGACCTGCTCTCGGGCACGGGCCTGCGCATCGCCTTCTCGATCACTGAGTCGATCCCGTTCGTCGGGTCTGCGATGGCGACGCTCCTGTTCGGCGGGGAGTTCCCGAGCAGCGGGCTGATCGCCCGCATCTACCCGGTACACATCTTCCTGCTGCCGGCGGCCATCGCCGGGCTCCTCGGCGCGCATCTCGGGCTGCTGTGGCTGCAGCGGCACACGCAGTTCCCGGGGCCGGGCCGCAGCGACCGCACCGTCGTCGGCACGCCGCTCGTCCCGGCCTACGCGCTGCGCACGCTCGGGTACTTCCTGCTCGTCTTCGGTGTGTGCACCGCCTTCGCCGGCTTCGTGCAGATCAACCCCGTGTGGCTCTACGGGCCGTACCGACCCTGGGACGCCACGACGGCTGCACAGCCGGACTGGTACATGGGCTGGCTCGAGGGCGCCGTGCGCATGATGCCCGGCTGGGACATCCAGATAGGAGGGCTGCACATCCCGGGGATGTTCTGGCCGGCCGTCGTGCTGCCGGGGCTGGTCCTGACGCCGCTGTTCGTGCTGCCGTGGCTCGACTGGATCGTCACGCGCGACGGGAGCTTCCACAACCTCGCCCTGCATGCCGGGCAGCACGCCGCACGCGCCGCCCTCGGCGCCGGGTTCACCACGTTCCTCAGCGTGCTGCTGGTGGCCGGCGGCAACGACGTGTTCGCGTTCGTCTGGAACGTCTCGCAGCCGCGCCTCCTGCTGGTCCTCCAGATCGCGACGATCGTGCTGCCGCCGGTCGTGGCGGTGCTCACCTACCTGCTGGTCAGGGCCTGGGAGCGCCGCGGCGCCTCGGCGGCGCACCGCCCGAGGGTGGCGGGACCTCATGAGCCCGACCTGCCGCCGGCCGGCAGCGCCTATGGCGCGACGGGCGACTGAGCGCCGCGGAGCGGGGGACGCGACCGCCGCGGCGCGGGCCGACGCGTCAGACGAGCTTGTCGGCCACCGCGGCTGCGAGCACCAGTGCGAGCACCGGTCCCGTCACCTTGAAGAGTGCCCACGCGGCCTCGGCGGTCTGCCGCGTGACGAGGCGCGCGGTGAATGCCCAGAGCACGACGGCTGCCGTCCCGGCGCCGGCCGCGTACACGACGCCGAAGAGGCCGGCGGCGAGCGGTACGGCGAGGACCGCCGTGAGCACGGCGACGAAGGCGACGATCAGGAGCCGCGTCGCCGCCTCCCCGTAGCGGGTGGGCGGCGTCGGGATGCCGGACCTGCTGTACTCGCCCTCGAGCGCCAGCGTGAGTGCCCACGAGTGGGGCGGCGACCAGACCGGCACGAGGACGCAGAGGAAGAGGACGGCGGCGGACCAGGACTGGTCCAGCGCGGCCCAGCCGATGAGGGCGGGGAAGACGCCGGCCACCCCGCCCGGGACGGCGCTGAGCGCGGTGCGCGGCTTGAGCAGCAGCGTGTACGCCGCCACGTAGTAGAGGGCGCCGAGCAGCGAGAAGACGGCGGCGAGGCCGCCGGCGACGGCCCACAGGGCCGCCGCCCCGGCGGCCACGCCGGCCAGGCCGGCGGCTGCGACGCGCGCCGGCGGGACACGGCCGGAGGCCGTCGGCCGCCGGCGCGTCCGCTCCATGCGCCGGTCCACGTCGCGTTCGATGACGTTGTTCAGCATGGCCGCGCCGCCGACGGTGAGCGCGGTCGCGGCGAGGACGGCGAGCACGAGCCAGACCGGCGGGCTTCCGCCGAGCAGCATCGCCGCCAGGACGGTGACGAGGAACAGTGCGACGATGCGCGGCTGGGCCGCTCTGAGGTAGTCCATGGACGCCATTCTAGTCGCGGCCCGTCTGCCCACCGACAGTTGACCGGATCACGGTGCTCGATGCAGTATCGGCGCCGTTCCATGGCAAGATACGTCTACGCGGGGAACCGCGGCCGGACAGGGGGAGGCGTGGAGGGAAGCCGGGAACACAGTCGGACGAGGTCGACCGCGGTGCGCGCGGCCACGGTGGCCGCCGGGGTCGTCGCCGCGGCGCTCATCCTCTCCGGGTGCGAATCTCCAAGCATCCTTCGCGCCGAGGGCTCGGCCGGCGCCGAGATCGTCACGCTGGCCATATGGGTCTTCGCCATCCTGGCCGGCGTGCTCGTGACCGTCTGGGGCATCCTCGTCTTCGTCGTCCTGACGGGGCGCCGCAGGCGTGAGGAGGACGCCTCCCGGAGCAAGGGCAACCTCAAGATCGAGATCATCTGGACCGCGATCCCCGCCGTGATCGTCACGGTGCTCTTCGTCCTCACCGTCGTCACCACCGAGCGCATCAACGTGCCGAAGCAGGGGGCCGATTTCACCGGGATCGGTCGGCAATGGTGGTGGGACTTCAGTTTCCCGGGTCTGGGGTTCAACGCGCCCAACGAGGTGTACGTCCCGGTGGACCGGCAGGTCGACATCGACATCGAATCGTCGGACGTCATCCACTCGTTCTGGGTGCCGCAGATGGGCGGCAAGGTCGACATGATCCCCGGCCACGTCAACCACATCCAGTTCGTCCCGCTGACGGAGGGGTCGTACCTGGGCGAGTGCGCCGAGTTCTGCGGCGTGCAGCACGGCAACATGCGCTTCCTGTTCGAGGTCGTGAGCCTCGAGGAGTACTCCGAGTGGGTGCGGCGGCAGCAGGAGCCGGCGGCGGAGCCTACGGGCGACGCCGCCATCGCCGGTCGTCAGGTCACGGCCAGCGTGGGCTGCGGGAGTTGCCACGTGATCCGCGGCACCTCGATGAGCGGGACCTTCGGGCCGGATCTCACGCACTTCGGCAGCCGCAAGGGCATCGCCGCCTACACTCTCCCCAACACCCCCGAGAACCTGTTGCGGTGGATCCAGGATCCGCAGGGCGTCAAACCTGAGTGCAACATGCCGAACGTCCCGCTCCCGCTGCAGCAGCAGCAGGAGATCGTGGCCTACCTCGAGGAGCTGCAGTGAGCGAGGTCGTCCAGCCACCGGTGACGACGCCGCCGGGAGAAGCGCCGCACGGCGCGACTGGCGTCGACCATGCGTCCGCGGCCGGCGGCGGCATCGGCGCGTGGCTCACGACGACAGACCACAAGCGGATCGGGTTGATGTACATCGGGACGGCGCTGGCCTTCTTCGTGGTCGCCGTCGTGTTCGCCGTCCTCATGCGCACCCAGCTCATCCAGCCGCGGATGGACTTCCTCGCGCCCGACACCTACAACCAGATCTTCTCGATGCACGGCACGACGATGATCTTCCTCTTCGGCATGCCGATCCTCATCGGGGTGGCGAACTACATCCTGCCGTTGCAGATCGGCGCGCGCGACATGGCGTTCCCGCGCGCCAACGCGCTCAGCTACTGGCTGCTGCTGTTCGGCGGCCTCATGCTCTACAGCAGCTTCCTCTTCGGCGGCGCGCTCGACACCGGCTGGTTCAGCTACACGCCGCTCTCGCTCGAGGCCTTCTCGCCGCACGACGGCGTCACCTTCTGGACCGTCTCACTCGCCATCCTCGGCGCCTCGTCGGTCCTCGGGTCCATCAACTTCATCGTCACCTGTCTGCGGTTCCGCGCCCCGGGCATGTCGATCTGGCAGATGCCGCTGTTCTCTGTGGCGACCTACATCAACTCCTACCTCATCCTCTTCGCGATCCCGAGCCTCACGGCCGCCATCGCCCTCCTCTACTCCGACCGGCAGTTCGGCACCAGCTTCTTCAACCCGGCCGGCGGCGGCGATCCCATCATCTGGCAGCACCTCTTCTGGTTCTTCGGCCACCCCGAGGTCTACATCCTGATCCTCCCGGCCTTCGGCGTGATGAGCGAGGTCGTGCCGGTGTTCTCCCGCAAGCCGCTGTTCGGCCGCGCGTCGATGGTCGTGATGCTCGGCGTGATCGGCTTCCTCGGGTTCACCGTGTGGGCGCACCACATGTTCGCGACCGGTCTGCCCACCCTGTTCAACACGATCATGGCCGCCACCAGCATGCTCATCGCCATCCCCACCGGCGTGAAGATCTTCAACTGGCTGGCCACCATGTGGGGCGGGGCGCTGCGCTTCACGACCTCGATGATGTTCGCCTGCGGGCTCATCGCCCTGTTCGTCGTCGGCGGGGTCACGGGCGTGACCCTGGCGGTCGTCCCCTGGGACTGGCAGGTCACGGACACGTACTACGTCGTGGCCCACTTCCACAACACGCTCATCCCCGGCACCGTCTTCGCCATGTTCGCCGGCATCTACTACTGGTTCCCCAAGATGACCGGCAGGTTCCTCAGCGAGCGCATCGGCAAGATCCAGTTCTGGCTCATGACCATCGGGTTCCTGCTCACGTTCTTCCCGCTGTACGTGGTCGGCATCCTGGGCATGCCTCGTCGCGTGTACACCTACGACGCCAACGTGGGCTGGACCGACCTGAACACGCTGTCGAGCATCGGCGGCTACATCCTGGCCACCGGGTTCCTGCTGCTGTTCGTGAACATCTTCGTGAGTCTCAGGTCGGGCAAGGTCGCCGGCGACGACCCCTGGCGGGGCTGGACGCTCGAGTGGGCCACGACCTCGCCGCCGCCGCACGACAACTTCACCCGTCTGCCCGAGATCCGCAGCGACCGTCCTCTCTACGACGCGGAGCACGGCTGGGAGGACGAGGGCGGCCGCGTGGAGAAGATCGAGTGGCACAGCCTGCCGCCCCAGGCTGAGCAACGGACCATCGCCCCGTTCTGGCTCGCCGTCGGGATGCTCGTCCTCGGGATCGGGATGCTCGGCGCGCCCCTCGTCTTCATCGTCGGGTTCGCGCTCATCCTCATCACCGTGGCGGTGTGGATGACCATGCCGTGGACGCAGATCGCGCCCACGCCGCCGGCGCCGGGGCGCGAGCTTCGCTTCTCGTTCATCGGCCTCGGCACCCTGTTCTTCATCGGATCCGAGGCCGTGTTCTTCGCCTCGCTCATCGCCGGGGCGATCCACCTGCGCATCCACAACAGCC
The DNA here is from genome assembly GCA_012514235.1 of Actinomycetota bacterium. Lineage (GTDB taxonomy): Bacteria > Actinomycetota > Thermoleophilia > UBA2241 > UBA2241 > CAIXSE01. The sequence continues at coordinate 7,949 of JAAZAR010000103.1, read as the reverse complement.
TGTTCGGCGGCGGATCGGGCGTCGGGCTCGAGTTGCCTCTCATCAATACCGTCGTCCTCGTCGTCAGCGGCGTGACGGCGCACTATGCACAGACCGCCTATCGGGCCCGGCGCAAGGGCAGGTTCTTCTTCCTGCTCGTGCTCACCATCATCCTGGGCGTCGTCTTCCTGGGGGGACAGGCGTGGGAATACACGCACGCCGGGTTCGGCTTCGCCGACACCATCATCACCTCGTCGTTCTACGTGCTCACCGGCTTCCACGGCTTCCACGTGGCCTGCGGCATCGCGGCGCTCGTCTATCTGGTCTTCCGCGCGCGCCGCGACCTGCGCCGGGCTCCGGGCGAACGACGTCTCCCGGAGCCGACGCCGGGGACCTCCGGGCTCGTCGACGGCGGCACCTACTACTGGCACTTCGTCGACGCCGTCTGGGTGGTCGTCTTCATCACCGTCTACCTGCTCTGACCCGGTGATGCGCCGGCGTCGTTCCCCGGGACTCACCCTGCTGGTCCTGCTGCTCGCCGCGACGGCGTGCGCGGCGGCCATGCCGGCCATCGCCGCCGCGCACGCCGTCCTCGAGAGCTCCGACCCGGCCTCCGGCGCTTCTGCAGCCGAGTCTCCCGAGCGCGTGGTGCTCACGTTCTCTGAGGCCGCCGACCCCGAGCTCTCGCTGGTCACCATCGTCGACGCCGAGGGTGATCCTGTGCCCGACGTCACGGAGCCTCAGGCGGTCGCCGGCGACCGGACGTCGCTCGAGGTGACGCTCGGGACGCCGCTCGAGGCGGGCGTGTACACCGTCAACTGGCGGGCCGTCTCCAGCGTGGACGGCCACGTGAAGTCTGGGGCGTTCGCCTTCGGGGTCGGGCAGACGCCCGCCGCCGACAGCGCCGTCGTCGTCGAGCTGGTGCACACGTCGGCGTGGGCCAGCGCGCTCGCGGACATCGGGCGATGGCTGCTCTACGCCAGCATCGTCGTGATGATCGGCGGGGCCACGACCAGCCTGTTCGTCTACGGCGCCAGGCTGCCTCGAGGCGGGATCACGGTCCTGCGCTGGGCCGCCGTGGTGGCCATCACCGGGCTGGTCCTCATGATCTGGTCCCAGAAGATGCTGGTCGGCGCGCCCAGCCTCCTGCCGCTGTTCGTGATCCGGCAGGGCATGCTGCTCCTCGGGCTGGGGACGGCACTCGGACTGGGCGCGGTCGCGATCGTGCTCGTGGACTTCTGGCCGGCGCGCTGGAGCCTGTGGCTCCTCGCCGGCTCCGGCAGCGCGGCGGCGCTGCTGCACGTGATGGCAGGCCACGCCGCCGCACCGGGGTCGCTCCTCGCCCTCAACGTCGCCGCCCAGTGGGTCCATTTCACGGCCATCGGAGTCTGGGTCGGCGGCCTCTTCTGGCTGCTCCTCGGGTTCAGGACCCGGGATCCCGAGGGACGGGCCGCGGCTGTCGGGATCTTCACCCGGGTCGCGACGGCGGTGCTCGTCGTCGTCCTCGCGACCGGGCTCGTCAGAGCCTTCGTCGAGATCGGGTCGCTCAGCGCCCTGGTCGACACCCGCTACGGCCAGACCCTGCTCGTCAAGGTCGCGCTGGCCGGCGTGCTCGTCGGCCTGGGGGCGCTGAACCACTTCTTCTGGGCGCCGGCGGTCCGCGACGGTCGCGGCGACCGGGCCGGACGGCGCTTCGGCCTCAACTCCCGCGGCGAGCTCGCCGTGGCGTTCGGCGTGCTGGCTGCCACGGCGGTCCTCACCAACCTCGTGCCGGGCCGGGTGGACGCCGTCGCCGGCGCGGCGGACCCCGTGCCCTCCGCCGGCATCACCGTTACCGGCACCGACTACGCCACGTCCGTCCGGGTCACCCTCTCGCTGACGCCCGGCGTCGCCGGGAGGAACGAGTACGTACTGCGAGCCGTGGACTACGACACCGGTGAGCCGCTCACCGACGTCGTCGAGGCCGGCATGCGCTGCTCGCTGCCCGAGCGGCCGGAGATGGCGCCGGTCACGGTCAGGCTGGAGCCGGAGGCGGACGGCGCCTGGGGCGGCGCCGGACTGGACTTCTCCGGCGCCGGCCTCTGGACCGTCGAGGTCTACCTGCAGGAGGCGGACGGAGGCACGACCGTGCCGCTGGAGCTGGAGATGCCCGCGGCCGCTCCCTGACCGATCGTCGCCCATCCGTTTCACGCCGTGGCGGTCGGGGCAGGTTCCGGGTCGGCTCGCCGGGGGGCGGGCCGGCAGGTAAGGAGGAGGGAGCATGAAGCGTTCGACGAGAGCGGCGTTGACCGTCTCGGTCCTCTGCACCGCGTTCCTGGCCCTGGCGGTCCCGGCGGCCGCTCACGAGACCGGGACCGCGGGCAAGGCCGAGCTCAGTCTGGGATGGGGGACGGAACCGGCCTACGTGGGGCAGCTGAACACGGTCCAGCTCATGGCCACGTACGCGGACGGCGACCCGGTCAACGACCCCGGGGCGCGTCTCACCGTCAGGGTCAGGTACGGCGAGCAGGAGCAGGAGTCCGAGCTGGTGCCCACCTACGACCCCGACTACGGCACCGGTACACCGGGGGAGTACGCGGCCTTCGTCATCCCGACCGCGCCGGGGAACTACACGTTCCACGTGACCGGGAGGATCGCCGGCTCGAAGGTCGACATGGAGGTGACGAGCTCGCCCCGGACCTTCTCTCCCGTGGAGGATGCGAGCGCCGTGCAGTTTCCGGTCAAGGTCCCCGGGACCGAACAGGTGGCCGCGAGACTCGACAACGAACTGCCGCGTATGGCGGCTGCCTCCGCCGTGACGGACGTCGAGAGCGAGGTCTCGGCCGCGAAGACGATCGGCTACGTGGGCATCGCGGCCGGTGTGGCGGGCCTCGCGCTCGCCGCGGTCGCGCTGCTGGTGCGCCGGCGGGCGTGATGCAGGCCTGAGCGGGGGCGGCCGAAGCCGCGCCGGCGGCCCCTCGCGGCCGGCGCGGGCCGCGTCGCCCGCGCTCAGACCGACGTGTCGGTACCGCCCGACAGCTCCAGGATCACCCGTCCGCCGCGCCCGTACGCGGTGAGCCTGTAGGCGCCGCCATCCGGGCTGAGGTCGTACCGGAAGTTGCCCTCGCCGCCACCGTCGGCCATGGGGCCGCCGCTGTAGGGGTTCTCCGGCCACCAGGAGACGTAGCCGGCGAGACCGACAGGGTCGACGGCGCCCTCGGACGGGTACCTGCCCCCGTGAGCCAGGGCGTAGGACTCGATGCCGGCATGGATGGTCTCGGCGCCGGCGCGGACCATGACGTCGTCGGCGATGCTCTCCGTGGTCCGGACCACGCCGGGAATGACGAGGGCGGCGGCGACGCCGCCGAGCACGACCAGGGCGATCACGGCGGCGATGACGACGATCGCCCAGGTGGGCAGGCGGCCGGGGGAGGCTGAGGAGCCGGCCGCCCCCGTCGTGCCCGCCGTGGAGGGACTCCCGCCGCCGGCCGCCGCCCGCCGGCCACTCTCCCAGCGGCTGACCGCCCACACCCAGGAGCGAAGCTCGGGCCTCGCCCAGACGAGCTGCCCGAGCCTGTCGTAGTCCAGCACGCCTTCCGCGGGGATGGCTCCGTGTCCGACCAGGATGAAGTGGTCCACATCCCAGATGATCTCTCGCCCCTCCCACGCCGTGGCGGGGCCGAACGTCGCGACGAGCATGCTCCCTCCCCGAGTAGCTGCCGCGAGCCTAGCATGCTGCGTGGCGGCGGCGGGAGGGCCGGGGCGCAGGTGTATGCTCGTGAGGAAACGACCATGGAGGGCGTGTGCATCCACTCGCGTCCGCAGCCTGCGCCGCCGTACCGACTCCGTCCGGGCGGCGGGCATGACCGTGAAGCTGAGCGAGGACACGGAGAAGCGCCTGGTGGCCTCCGTCAGGCGCTTCTTCGAGGAGGAGCTCGACGAGGAGATCGGCGATCTCAAGGCCGCCCGCGTGCTCGACTTCTTCATCCGCGAGATGGCGCCGAGCGTCTACAACCAGGCGATCGCCGACGCCCAGGCGTACCTCACCGACCGCGTCGCCGATCTGAACGGCGTGCACTTCGAGCCGGAGTTCGACTACTGGGAGAGGTGAGCGCGTCGCCGCGGTGCGGCCCGGCTGCCGCCGGCGGACAGAAGGTCCCGGCATGCGTGGACTACTCTTGGCGAGGTGCTCAGTGCGGGACGGACCGCGACGCACCCCCGGCCCGCCCAAGCAGCGCATCCAGTTCCTCGAGGACGGCATGCTGCTGATCACCGCGGGCTCGGTCACGCTCATGCTCACCCGTCCGAGTTCAGGCCTGGCCGAGGACGGGTGGTACCACGAGTCCGGCTGCCGCTGCCGGTACTGCCGCCGGCTTCGCAGCTAGTCGACGCGCCGGGCGCGCGGCCGATCCGGGGCGCCCGGCGGCCCCTGCGCGGCCTCGATCAGTCCTGCGAGAACCGGAAGCCGCCGGCGATCACGCCGAGGCAGGCGTCGACGACCTCGCCGTCGTAGCAACGGCCGGCGCCGTCTCGCAGTTCGGCGATCGCCACATTCGGCGTCAGGGCCGGTCGATACGGCCGATGAGACACCATCGCCTCGAAGACATCCGCCACCGCCACCACGCGGGCCTCCGGGATGATGGCGTCGCCCTTGAGGCCGAGCGGATACCCGGAGCCGTCAAGTCGTTCGTGGTGCTGAAGGATCGTCTGCATGACGGGCCCGGACCACTCGATGCCGCTCAGGATCTCGCCGGCCGCGCCGGCGTGGCTCTTGACCAGCTCGTACTCGGGCACGCTCAGTCTCCCCGGCTTGGTGAGGATCTCCGCCGGCACGACGACCTTGCCGATGTCGTGCAGCGACGCGGCGACGCGCACGTCCTCGCGTCGCTCGTGGTCCCACCCGAGCGCCTGTGAGATCGTGTCCGAGAGCTCGGCTACCCGCTGCTGGTGGCCGGCGGTGTACGGGTCTCGTATCTCGACGGTCGCCGAGAGGGCCGTGACCGTCGCCGCCAGCGTGCTCCTCAGGCGTCTCTGCGCCTCGACCCGTTCCGTCACGTCGAGCGTCGCGCCGTAGATGCGGTCCACCGTCCCGTCGTCACCGCGCACCTGTCGGCCGAAGCTCTCCACATGGCGGATCTCACCGCTGTCGGGCCGGACGATGCGGTGCTCCGCCCGATACCAGTGGCCTTCACGAGCGGCCTTCTCGATGGCGGCCGCGGCCTTGTCCCGATCCTCCGGATGGACGAGCTCGAGCCACTCGTGCAGCGCATTCTGGTCGTGCGCGACGCCGTAGATCCGCTGCCACTCCTCGGAGTACCGGGTCACGCCGCTGCGCAGGTCCCACTCCCAGCTGCCGAGGTGCGCCAGCCGCTCGGCCTCTTCGAGCAGGGCCGTCGTCTTCTCAAGCGAGCGACGTGACTCCCGTTCCTCGGTCACGTTCCGGATCACGCCGAACAGGCGCTCCACCGTACCTCCAGTCCCCGGTTCGAGCCTGCCGAGCCCGTGGACCCAGCGCACGCCCCCGTCGGAGTGGCGGCGGATGCGGTACTCGCGGTCGAAGGGAAGCCGGTTGCGGAGCACGTGATCGAGGTACGTCGCCATCGCCTCCCGTTCGGAGGGATGGATGAGGTCGAGCCAGCTCTCGACGGTGCGCACGTAGCGCTCGTCGATCCCGAGGATCTCGTCGAAGCCCGGCGACGACGTCCAGGTCCCTGAGGGGATGTCGAGGATGTAGTGCCCCAGACCGGCGAGCCGCTGCGACTCGACGAGGCGCGACTCGCTCTCACGCAGCGCCTGCTCTCTCCGCCTGGGCTCGGTGACGTCTGTGGCCACGTGCAGCACGTGCGTGACGTGGTCGCCGTCGTACGAGAGGGGGGTGGCGGTCACGAGGAGGTCCTTGTCGAGGACGTCGCTGTGGACCTCGACCACGTGCTGTTCGCCATCCAGGAGCAGCTCATCCAACGGGCAGTCGGAGGGGGCGCCGGCATCGCCATGCAGGAGAGAGGCGCACGAGCGTCCCAGCAGCTGCTCGGGATCGACACCGAGAACGTCTGCCAGTCCGCCGCTCACCGCCACCAGTCGTCTCGTCGTGTCCATCACGAAGACGAGCTGCCGGCTGTTGGCCAGGACCTTGCACCAGTACGCGGCGACTCCCGCGGATGTTCCCCTCAACCGCCGCCTCCCTCCGGCGTGGAAGCGTTACCCTCCGGTAGCATCGACGACCGCCGCCCGGACCTGCCGCGTGGGCCGCCGAAGCGGAGGACGTTCAGGTGTTCCACCTCGCGAAGTCATACCCTGCCGGGGAGAAGCAGCGGAGGCGCGAGAGAGAGGCTGACTAGCCTTCGTCCGCGAGCGCCTCGAGCTCGGCCACGCGGTCGCGAAGGGCGCGCTCCTCCTGCCAGCGCTCGGTCTCGTCGCGCACGATGGCGGCGATCGACTCGACCTCGCCGGACGGCGCGAACAGCAGCGCGACGGTGAAGGCGATGGACACCCGATGTCCGTCCTTGTGCTGGGCGGGCACGCGGAGCACCTGGGTCCCGTATCGCGTGGCGCCCGTGCGCATGACGCGGCGGTACCCCTCCCAGTGCCGCTCGCGGAAGCGCCCGGGGACGATGAGGTCGAGGGAGCGCCCCAGGGCCTCCTCCTCGGTGTAGCCGAAGATGCGGGCGGCCGCAGGGTTCCACAACAGGATGGACCCGTCGGGGGCGGCCGCTATGACGGCGTCGCCGGCCGCCAGGATGAGCGCCTCACAGGCTTCGTGCCGCAGCCGAGCCATGGCGAGAATGCCAGGTGAGTCTCAGCGAGACAGCGCCGTCTCAGCGGACAGCGCTCGTCATGCCGTCGTCCTGGACGGCGGTGAGCGCGTCGGGCCGCTCGGGGCCGCGCACGCACGTGCCGGTCGCGACGCACACCACGACCGGCTCATCCAGGAAGTCGGCGGCCGACTCGTTGACGTCCGGCCGCGCCGCGATGACCTTGCGCGCGACGAACTCCATCTTGCGCGAGCGGTTGCCCACCTCGACGATCTCGCCGCTCGCCTCGATGTAGTCACCGGCGCGCACTGGGGCCTTGAAGGCGATGCTCTCGTAGCCCGCGAACAGTCCTTCGTCCCCATCCATCCGGATCAGCAGTTCGGTGGCCACGTCGCCGAAGAGCTGCAGCACCCTCGCCCCGTCGACGAGATCCCCGCCGTAGTGGGCGTCCTGCGCGCTCATCCTCACACGGATGACAGACCTGTGATTCATCCCGGTTCCTCCGATCGCTCCGACGCCTAACCCAGACTACCTACTCTCCGACCGGATCACGCTTATACAGTGTGTCCAAACATCATCAGTATGACTCGACCATTCCTAGACTTCCTGTATCGACGCACGAGCAATAATCGAGTATCATGTGAACGCATCTACAAAGTACCGGTGCCGCCGCTGTGGGGGGCAAAGGACGTGATCGCCATGCAGGTCTGGAAACACAAGCTGCCCATCTGCTACTTCGTGTGTCCGGACGGCCGCACCGAGACTGCTCCGGCCGTCGACGAGGAACTCCTGCGCACGCCGCTGGTGTGCCGGCTCCTGCGCATCGAGGACCCCAGCTGACACAGGTGTGAACGCGGCCGGCGGTTGCGGCAGGCCTCGGGGTGAGCCGGGCGAGCGCTTCGCTCAGCCCGAGGTCAGTGTCCTCGAGCGCCAGCCGCCGGCGGACGACTCGACCTGATGCTCAATCAGGGCGCCGGCGCGTCGCCGTGCGCACGGCCACGGCTGCGTGCGTGACCACTCGTGCATGCAAAGCGACACCTAGAGAGAAGAGTGGTGCCCCCAACGGAATTCGAATCCGGACAGGGTGGCCGCACTTCGCCCCGTCCAGCACCCACTCCGTCTCGTTTTACCTGCAAATCGGCGGGTTCCTGAAAGGGTCTTTCACCCGCAGTCTCAGACGTTCAACGGCGGGAGCGTAGCAGGCGCGTAGCGGATGAGCGGTAGCGGGGCGGCCTCGGG
>JAAZAR010000144.1 GCA_012514235.1 Actinomycetota bacterium | reverse complement strand
GCCGGCCATCGACGCCGATCCACACGGCCGGCCGGAGTACTGAGCGGGGCGCCGGGCATGGGAAGAGGTCGGGGCACGCCGGCTGACGGCCGGCGTGCCCCAGACCGTACGCGGGACGGTTTGCCGTCCCCGGACGGGTGCGAGAGTCCCTGTGTGATCTTCACCGTCGGACACTCCACGCTCTCTCGTGACCGGTTCCTCGAGATGATCGCCGGCGAGGCGGTCCGCCTGCTCTGGGACGTGCGTTCCCACCCGACGTCCCGCTGGGAGCAGTTCAGACGGGATCACCTCGAGCTGTGGTTGCCCGAGGCCGGGGTGGAGTACGTGTGGGCGCCGGCGCTCGGCGGGCGCCGGCGCCTGCCCTGGACCCCGGCCTCACCGCGCGCCGGCGACCCGCGCCCGTCCGAACGCCCGGCGGAGCCACAGGCCCTCGGACCGGGCGTGACCTCGCCGGAGGCGAGGCCCGGACCGGATGACGGTGAGGGCTGGCGGGAAGAGGGCTTCGCCGGGTACCAGTGGCACATGACCGGCGAGGGGTTCCTGAGGGCGGCAGACGAGCTCGCCCAGCTCGGCCGCCGCCGCCCCATCGCCATCATGTGCGCGGAGGGCGTGTGGTGGCGCTGCCATCGTTCGATGATCGCCGACTACCTCGTCGTGGCGGGCGCGGAGGTCGTGCACCTCCAGCCGCGCCGCCTGGACCACGCCACCGTGCTCGCCGAGCGCCTGCCGCGCTACCACCCCGACGTGATCGCCGCCTGGCGACATCACCTCGGATGAGATGGCGCGCGACCGACTGCAGAGGCGTGCGTCCCGCAGGTTGTCGTCCGCCAGTGTGCCGATTTCTACGGTTTTCATCATGGGATTGTTCGGCATAGACTCAGGTATGCACAAAACAGCACAACGCTCGGCAGCTGCCCCTGCAGCATCCGGAATGGCGCCATGACCGTCGGCGGCGTCCTCCTTCTCGCATCCGCATCCGGGTTCGCCCTGGTGAGCGGCGCCAACGACGGCGCGACGCTCGCCGTCATGGGCACGCGCACGCGCCGCATCACGCCGACCGTCGCAGTCGTCGTCCTCATGGGCCTCGTCGCGCTGGGACCGCTGGTCGTCGGCACGGCCGTCGCCACGACGCTGGCACGACGGCTTGTGTCCTTCGAGGGCAGCCAGGGCCGGATGGCGCTCCTGGCCGCCGTCGTCGCGGCGCTCGTGGTCGTCTTCGCCCTCAACAAGCGCGGCACGCCGACCAGCCTCACCCTCTCGCTCACCGGCGGGATCGTCGGCGCGGGCCTGGGCGCGGGACTGTCCGTCCAGTGGCCGGCGATCGCGGGAGTGCTGCTCGTCGGGCTCGCCGCCCCCCTGCTCAGCGTGCCGGCCGGATGGCTCGTCTACCGCGCCATGGGCGGACCGCTGGGCCGGTTCATCGCCACCCATTGCATCAACGCGGCCCAGTACGTCGGCTACGTGCTGCTCGGCCTCGCCTACTCGGCGAACGACGCCCAGAAGATGGTGGCCATCATCGCCATCGGCACCGCGGCCCAGCTGGACCCGGTCGCGGCCACGGTGCCGGGTCAGCTGTCGATCGCGGCCCTCTTCGGCGCCGGCGTCCTGCTCACGCTGCGGACGATGGCGTCGCGGGTGGGCGAGGGCGTCATGTACATCCGCACGCCCCACTTCATCGCGACGTCCATCGGGTCCTCGTGCGTCGTGCTCGCGACGTCCCTGCTGGGCGTGCCGGTGTCGACGACGCAGGCGGCGACGGGCGCTGCCGTCGGCAGCGGGGTCGCCACGACGCCGTTCGGCGTCCGCTGGAAGGAAGTCTCGCGGATAGGGGTCGCCTGGGCCGTCACCATGCCGCTCTCGCTCGGGCTCGGGGCGGCCCTGGCCGCACTGGGGACGTGGGCACGATGAGCGAAGAAATCGGACCCGTCCGCCGCGTCGTGCGCGTGATCACGCGCAGCGAGTCCCAGACGCTCATCGCGCCGCTCGAGCGGCAGCTCACGGTCACCATCGCCGCCTGCGCCCTCGCCAGAGAGGTCGCCGAGGGCAAGCGCACGCCCGCCGAGGCGCGCGAGAAGATGGCGGGCATCGAGCACAGCGGCGACCAGCTGCGGGCCCGGTTCGTGAGCAAGCTGACCAAGGTGCTCGTGGCGCCGATCGACCGCGAGGACCTCTTCCGCCTCTCGCGGTCGATCGACGACGTGCTCGACAACCTGCGGGACTTCGTCCGCGAGTGGGACCTGTTCGACGTCTCGACGAAGGACCCCTACATCGGCCTGCTCGACGCCACGGCAAGGGCCCTCGAGGACCTGCACGGGGCCGTGCAGATCATCGGCCGCGACCCGAAGAAGCTGACCAGCCGCACCGCGCTCGCCACCAAGAAGTCGGCCAACGAGATCCGTCGTCTGTACGACGAGGAGCTCGCCAAGCTCTTCCAGCGCAAGCTCTCGATGAAGGTGCTCAAGATCCGCGAGCTGCTGCGCCGCCTCGACGTCGTCGGCCTGCGCCTCAACGAGGCGGCGGACGTGCTGGCCGACGCGGCCATCAAGCGCCGCGCCTGAGGGTGCGGGCAGCGGCATGGCCGCCCGCCCGCACCCTGACGAGCTCCCTTCCGCGGCCGCCAGGCCGCCTTCTCGGCCAGGCCGCCTTCTCGGTCAGGCCGCCTTCTTCATCTCGCCGCCCGCCCCGGCCGTGTACGAGTGCGCGCCCGCGCCCGTCAGCCGGCCGCCCTGGACGATGAGGTACTCCTCGCGGATGGCGGATCCGGCGAAGAAGCTCTCGAGGATCTCCCGCGTACCGGCGGCGTACCTGGCCTGCGCCGTCAGTGACGACCCCGAGACGTGCGGCGTCATGCCGTGGTTGGGCATGGTGCGCCAGGGGTGGTCGGCCGGCGCCGGCTGCGGGTACCACACGTCGCCGGCGTAGCCCGCGAGCTGCCCGCTCTCCAGCGCCTCGACGACGGCGTCGCGGTCGCAGATCTTGCCGCGCGCGGTGTTGATCAGGTAGGCGCCGCGCTTCATCGTGCCCAGCAGTTCGCGGTCGAAGAGGCCCTCCGTCTCCGGATGCAGCGGCGTGTGGATGGACAGCACGTCGCACACCGGCACGAGCGACCGCACGTCCTCGTGGAACGTCAGGCCGAGCTCACGCTCCGTCTCCCCGTCCAGCCGGTGCTTGTCGGTGTAGTGCAGGTCCACGTCGAAGGGCTTGAGGCGCCGGAGCACGGCGAGGCCGATCCGGCCGGCGCCGAACGTCCCCACCGTCATCCCCTCCAGGTCGTAGGAGCGCTCCACGCAGTCGGCGATGTTCCATCCGCCCTCGACCACGGTCAGGTAGGACGGGATGTAGTTGCGTACGAGTGCGAGCACCATCATCACGACGTGCTCGGCGACGCTGATGCTGTTGGAGTAGGTGACCTCGGCGACGGTGACGCCGTGCTCGATGGCGGCCTCCAGGTCGACGTGGTCCGACCCGATGCCGGCGGTGATCGCCAGCTTGAGCTTCCGTGCCTTGGCGATCCGCTCGGCCGTGAGGTACGCGGGCCAGAACGGCTGGGAGATGACGACGTCGGCATCGACGAGTTCGCGCTCGAACTCCGAGTCGGGGCCGTCCTTGTCCGCGGTGACGACCAGGGTGTGCCCCTGGCTCTCGAGGAACTCCCGCAGGCCGAGCTCACCGGAGACGCTGCCGAGCAGCTCACCCGGGGTGAAGCCGAGGCCCTTGGGGCTCGGAAGGGTCTGCCCGTTGGGATAGCGCTCGATGACGGGCAGGTCGGTACGTGCGTAGGAGTCCGGATACCCGTCCACAGGGTCGGGGTACAGGATGCAAAGGATCTTGGCCATGGTGCAACCTCCTGATGGCGATGACCTCTTGTTCCCCGTGGTCGGTCACCGCATCGGGGGAGGTGCGTTCGCCGACCCTAGGCCACCACCCGCCGCAGCTCTGCGACACTCGTCTCGCCGGCCAGTACCTTGCGACGCCGTCTTCGCGGACGAACTCGACGCCCCGGGCGCGGGCCGCCGCGCGCAGGTCGCCGACCGGCACGCCCTGCTCGATCATGTCGGCCGTCGACTCGTCCAGGTCGAGCACTTCGTAGATGCCGACGCGGCCCAGGTAGCCGGTGCCGTAGCAGCGCGTGCAGCCGACCGCCTCGTAGACCTTCATCTGCCGCCGGGGCGCCTCGCCCAGGCCGAGCTTCTCCCAGGCGCTCGCCCGCACCGTCTTCGCCTTGCGACAGTGCGGGCACAGGCGGCGGACGAGCCGCTGCGAGACGACGCAGGTGAAGGCGGCGGAGACCAGATACGGCGGCAGGCCCATCTCCACGAGGCGGTGCACCGCCGAGGCGGCGTCGCGGGTGTGCAGGGTCGAGAACACGAGATGCCCGGTCATCGCCGCCTCGGCCGCCATCCTCGCCGTCTCCGCGTCCCTGATCTCCCCGACCATGATGACGTCCGGGTCGCTCCGCAGCAGGGTGCGCAGCAGGCCGGCGAAGTCGAGACCGATGGCGGCTTTGACTTCACTCTGCATGACCCCCTCCAGCTTGCGCTCGATGGGGTCCTCCACCGTGTAGATCTTGCTCTCGGGCGACTTGACCAGCTCGAGCGTGGTGTACAGGGTCGTCGACTTGCCGCATCCCGTCGGCCCGCAGATGAGGATGCCTCCCTCGGGCCGGCGAACCGCAGCCTCGAAGCGCTCCAGCGACGCGCCCGTGAGCCCCAGCTGGTCGAGCGTCGGCGGCAGAGGAGAGACCTCCAGGATGCGGATCGAGAGGTTCTCGCCGTGCAGCGTCGGGATGGAGGCCAGACGCAAGTCCACCTCGTCGCCGGTGCTGGTCTCGAACGAGATGCGGCCGTCCTGCGGCAGGCGGCGCTCGGCGATGTCCATGCTGCCCATGATCTTGATCCGGCTGATCACCCCGGCCTGGACCTCGGTCGGGAACTCGCGCAGCTTGTGCAGCACCCCGTCGATGCGACAGCGCACGTGCAGCCCCTCGGCGTGCGGCTCGATGTGGATGTCCGACGCCTTCATGCTGACGGCGTCGGAGATGAGAGAGTCGACGACCTCGATGATCGAGGCGTCGTGCGCGAGGGCGGCGTCGTCGGCCCCGAGCGGGTCGTCCTCGTCGCCCAGCTCGCGCAGCTTGCCGCGCGTGTTGAAGAAGGTCGAGCTGGCTTCGTCGAACGCCGTCTCGGTGCAGATGACGGCGCGCACGTCGCGCTTGGTGCGCAGCCTGACTTCGTCGAGGGCGACGATGTCCAGGGGGTCCGTCATCGCCAGCACCAATGTGCCGTCCTCTTCGATCTCGAGCGGGAGGACGCGCCGGTTGACCATGAAGTCGCGCGGCAGCAGGGCGAGCGTCTCCGGGGAGAAGCGGATCTGATCGAGGTCGGCGACCTCGAGCCGCAACTGCGCCGCGAGCGCCTCGACGAGGTCTCTCTCAGAGACGAGTCCCTCGCGGACCAGCACGTCCCCCAGCCGTCGCCGCTCGACCTTCTGGCGGGCGAGCGCGGCCTCGATCTGGTGCTGGCTCACGAGGCCGTCCGCGACCAGCAGGGCTCCCAGCCTGCGGCGTCCGGCAGAGATCGCCGTCACGGCGGACGTCTTGACGCTGGCCTCCATAGCGCACGCACCTTCCTGCGCCCGAGGTCGCCGGACGACCTCGGGCAGCGGATCACTCACACGACCACGCCCGGTCCCTCTCGCTCGACCGGGCTTCCTCCGTCAGCTCCATCGGCATCCCGAGGTCGACGTTGACCCCCTCCTAGACGGATGTCCCGGCGCCGCCGTCATCGCGCCCGCCAGGCTGCCTTGACGGTTAGACGGCGCGACGTGCCGGGCATGCCGTCTGGGGGAAGGAGCGGGGCGTGGACGACCTCGTCGAACAACTGACGCGCGGCAACGTCAGCCAGGTGAAGACCGTGCTGGCCTCGGTCGCCTTCGCAATCGCCCTCTACCAGGCGGCCCTCATGGCGGTCGGGTTCCGCAAGGTCCGCCTGCCGTTCCTCACGCCGCGGTCGGCCTCGCTCGCGCACCGGGCGATCGGGGACACCGCGCTGGCCGTCGCGCTGTTCGTGGGGTTCCTGTGCCTCGCCTACTTCGGCGTAGGGGACGGCATCGAGCACGCGCGAGGAGACGAGTCGGTCCGCGCGGCCGTGCATGCGGCGGCGGCGTTCGCGCTGATCGCCGCCGCGGTGCTGAAGATCACCGTCGTGCGGTTCCTGCCGCAGCGCCACGGCTGGCTGCCGGCACTCGGTCTGACGCTGCTGGGCCTGCTCGCGGTGATCTGGGTCTCGTCCGCCGGTGACTACCTCTGGAGCGGGTGACGTGAGCCGGCGCGCTACTGCCCTGCAGGTCGCCGGGTCGCTCGTCGTCGCGGCGCTCATCGTCCTCGCCGTGGTGCTCGTCGTCACCGCGGCCATCGGACCAGGGCCGGACGCGACCGAGCTCAGGGAACAGGAGCGTCTCCTCGAGGAGCGGCGCGAGCTCGAGGAGGAACGCCGCGAGCTCGAGGAAGAACGGCGCGAGCTGGAAGAGGATCGCCGGCTGCAGCAGGGGGGACAGGGGCGCAGTCCGGCCTGAGCGCCGGCCGCTGCGCCGTCAGTCGACGGCCGCTCGCCGCCGGCCGAAGGCGAAGTAGGAGAGCGGCCCGACGATGTCGACGAACGAGACGGCGCTCCACACCCACTTGGGGCCCTTGACCAGCGCAGCCGGCCGCCGCCTGAGGTCGAACAGCGCGGCGGCAGCCAGGGCGACCTCGACGACGCCGAGGACGACGAGCAGTGTTCGCGTGCGGCCGCTGAGCTCGCCCCATTTCTTCCTCTCCATCATGTCTCCCTCCTGAGGACGCCTCCGCCCGTCACATCCTGCACCCACCGCCGACTATCCGAAAGCCTTCAGGTGCGGCGGGACCGCAGGACGAGCGTGACGCTCGCGACGGCGACCGCCACGAGGACGCTGACCCAGGCGAGCGCAAGCGCACCCAACGCGTCGGGGAGCAGCTGCTTGACCACGTTCTCCCCGACGGCCACCGTGCCGCCGTAGCCGGCGATCGGGTCGGACTTGACCGTGTACGTCCCCGGAGCGTCGGCGGAGAACGTGGCGACCGCCCTGCCGGCGCGTCCCGCGATGTCGACGTCGAGCGAGCGCTCGTACGGCGTCAGAGGGAGCGACGAGCCGTCAGGGCCGACGACCTCCAGACCGAGCGCGGTGTGGCTCGCGTCCGGCGCCCCGGAGAAGTAGACCATCTGGTCGCCGGCCTCCGTGACTTGGACGACCACCTCGCCCGGCGCTGCGGCGTGGGGGAAACGGTCGGCGCGGTCGGCCACCTCCGCCACGCTCTCGATTCCCCAGACGACCGCCGACACGACTCCCACCACGAGGATCGCAAGCGCGATCCAGTAGCCCGCCGTGGACGTCCTGGTGCCGCGCCTCTTCCCTTCCACCACCTGCGGCGCTTCTGCGACCGTCGACATGACTGGCTCCTTTCTCGACCCTGGGCCCCCACACCCCGGTATCACGGTAGCCGGACACGGGCACTGCCGCGCCCGCCGGACAGACAGTCCTTGCACTCGACGGCAGGCGAGTCCTGGGGCTGGTCAGGTGGCCAGGTCAGGGGACGGACTCGACCGCGCGTCCCGGCTGACGGAATGGCACGAACGGCAGTTGGCGTCGACCTGGTCGCGATGACTCTCGGGCAGCCGGGCGATCGCGTGACAGCCGGTGCAGTCCGCCTGGTCATGCGCCACGAGGTGAGGGATGTCGGGTCCGCCTCCCAGCATCGCGATCGCGAGCGTCACGCCCCCGAAGAACACGACCACCACGATGAGACCGATCCAGACCGGCCGTCGGCGATGCACCGCGCCCATGACTCCACCTCCGCATCCGCTTGCGAGGAGGCTACCGGAGCCGCCGCCGCCGCGAACCCCCCGAGGGAGGTGGATCGGGTCGTCCGGCCGGGGGAGCTGCGGCGCCGTCCGCGTCCCACCCCGGTGGGACGCGGACGGCGCCCACCGCGGTCAGTCCCGCAGCCAGGCCTCGAGCTCGGTCATGCGCGCCATGGTCTCGTCATATCCTTGGCGGTACAGGGCCTCGAGTCGGCCGATGTCGCGTTCCATGCGGCCGACGACGAGAGGGCGGACGGGGCGGAGGACGAAGGCCGAACCGGCACGTTCCATCCCCTCCACCAGGTCGAGCGACGCGTTGTAGACGGCGGGGCGCCGGAGCATGGCCGCGTACAGGGCCGGGTAGCGCCCGAGGAGCACCCGGCCAACGCGGCGCAGCCGCGCCGGCGGCTTGCGGTACCCCGCGTTGCGCGTCAGCACCACCACGTTCCGCGGGTTGCCGTCCTCGATCGAGCGCCTGAGAGGGATGGAGTCGGTCACGCCGCCGTCCACGCACGGTCTCCCCTCCACGAGCACGGGCGGAGAGAGCACCGGCAGGCTGCAGCTCGCCCGCTGCAGCGTCTGCACGAACCAGCGAGGATCGCGGTCGCGTTGCCTGTAGTACCGGGCCACACCGGTGGCGCAGTCGGTGACCCCGGTCACCAGGGTCCGCGGCGAGTCGCGAAAGCCCTCGTAGTCGAACGGCGCGAGCTCGTCCGGCAGCGTCCGGAACAGAAAGTCCATGCCGAACCAGCTCCGCTCGCGCAGCACGGTGCGCCAGCCCGCGTACCGCGGATCCGCGACGAGGTCGACGAACACCCGATGGCTGCGTTCGCGCTGGCCGGCCACGTAGTGGCCGCCGGCGTTGGACCCCGCCGACACGCCGATCACGTAGCGGAGGTCGACGCCGGCGTCCATGAACGCGTCGAGCACGCCACCCGTGTACGTGGCTCGCATGCCGCCGCCCTCCAGGACCAGTCCGACGCCCGTGGTCATGGCGCCCAGCGTACCAGACGATGCCCGGGGCGGCGGCCTTCCGCGCACCCGGGAGCGCGACTTCAGGTGACCGGGAGCGATTGCCGGAAGCGGAAGAGCCCGTCCGGGTCGTAGCGGGCCTTGACGTGGAGCAGGCGCGCCAGGTTCCCTCCGTAGTAGGCGTGCGGCCAGTCCGGCAAGTCGGGGTCCGGGAAGTTGGGGAACACGCGCCCGCTGGCCCAGGGGTGCACCGTGTTCCAGGAGCGCCGCGTCCACGCCTGCGCCGCCTCCCTCTTCTCGGTCCCGGCACCGGGAGCGACCTCGCCGGCATGCTTGAGGATGAAGCGCTCCTCCCGGTGAGCGAACGCGGTGGCATCCGGCGTCTGGCGGTTGTACGCCCCTCCCCACGGCGAGAAGTCCAGCTCGCGCGTCTCGCCGGCGACCCTGTGCGCGGCGAAGTTCCCGAGCAGAGCCCTGATCGCCTCGAGTGCGAGCGCCTGGCGGTAGTACTCCGACCTGATGAACCGGCAGCCTCTCAGTTCCTGCCCGGCGGGCTCCCCCGCGACAGGCTCCCGCGCCGCCCGCGCTCCCCAGTAGCGTGCGGTCTCCCGGAACGGGAGCTGCCGCGACTCGAACGCGATCGGATCCGCGGGCGCACGCGTCACTAGGCGATCGATCAGTTCCAGTGCGTCCGGCTCGCCGCCGAGGAAGACCCCTGCGACGCCGACCGACGGCTCGTCGTCTGGATCGGCGGCCGACTTGATCAGCAGACTCGCGGCGAGCTCCTCCGGCGCCGCCGGCGCCCACGCCTGCCATGCCTCGATGAGCGGCTCGGCCTGCGAGAAAGGCCAGGAGAGCTGGAAGTTCGTGGTCTCCGGCGGCGGGACGGTGCGGAAGCTCAGCTCCGTGACCACCCCGAAGTTGCCCGACCCTGCGCCCCGGAGCGCCCAGAAGAGATCCACCTCGTGGTGCTCGTCGCACTCGACCATCCGGCCATCCGCGAGGACGATCTGCGCGGCGAGCAGGCTGTCGGAGGTCAGGCCGTGCTTGCGGCCGATGAGACCGAAGCCCCCGCCGAGAGCGAGGCCGGCGACCCCCACGGACGGACACGAGCCGGCGGGGATCACCTCGTTCCGCGCCAGCAGCGCGTCGTAGACCTCTCCCAGCCGGGTGCCCCCGCCCACTCTCGCCACACCGCCGGAGAGCCGGACCGACCGGATCTGCGTCACGTCGACGAGCAGTCCGTCGGTCGAGGACCGCCCGCCGAAGCAGTGGCCTCCGCCGCGCGTCGCCACGGCCATGCCGAAGCGACGCGCGAACCGCACCGCCTCCGAGACGTCTGCCGGCGCCGCGCAGCGGGCGACCGCGGTCGCCCGGACGTCGTCGAACCTGGCATTGAGCGCCCGGGAGGCAAGATCGTAGCCGGGCGCTCCGGGCAGGATCACCTCCCCGGCCAGGACCGAGTCCAGAGCCTTCCAGTCCGCAGGCCTCATGCCGTATCTCTACCGTCCTGCGGCCGGGAGCACGCGTCGCCGGCATCGACGGCGCGCATGGGAGACGCGGCGGCGCGCATG
>JAAZAR010000058.1 GCA_012514235.1 Actinomycetota bacterium | reverse complement strand
GCCCTCGCTGCGGCCGATCCAGTTGGTCTGCATGAGCTTGATCTGCTCGGGCCAGTCGATCTCCGAGAGGTCGTCCAGCAGCCGCTGGGCGTAGTCCGTGATCCTGAAGTACCACTGCTCGAGGTCCTTCTTGGTGACCTCGGTGCCGCAGCGCCAGCACTTGCCGTCGTGGACCTGCTCGTTGGCGAGGATCGTCTTGTCGACCGGGCACCACCACTGCTGCCCGGTCGCCCGGTACGCGAGTCCGCGCTCGTACAGCAGCAGGAACCACCACTGCGTCCAGCGGTAGTAGTCCGGATAGCAGCTGGTGATCTCGCGCGACCAGTCGAACGACAGGCCGATCATGTCCATCTGCCGGTGGTAGGTGGCGATGTTGCGTTCGGTCGTGACACGCGGATGGACGCCCATCTTGATGGCGTAGTTCTCGGCCGGCAGACCGAAGGCGTCCCAGCCCATGGGGTGCAGCACGTTGAACCCCTGCATGCGCTTGAAGCGCGAGACGGCGTCGGTCGGGACGTAGTTGCGGCAGTGACCGACGCTGAGCCCGTCGCCGGACGGGTACGGGAAGAAGTCGAGGGCGTAGAACGGGGGCTTGTCGCTCTCGTCGGGCGTGCGGTAGCTGCCGCGCTCCTTCCAGAGGCGCTGCCACTTCTCCTCGATCGCGTGCGGGTCGTAACGTCGGTCCACGGGTGTCCTCTCTGGCTGCGTTCGGGCGCGCGGCGCCGCGCCGGCGCGCGGCCTCCGATTCTACCTCAAGGCGCGCGCCGGGCCGCGCGCCGCCGGGAGACACGGGCGGCGTGCGCCGCAGCGTGCGCCTCCTCGGTTCGCGGCCGTCACTCCCCGAAGGGTGTGTAGGTGACGACGGTGCGGCCGGCTCCGCCGTAGCTCACCGTCGTCACCGCCACCAGCCGGGACGGCTCCTGCCGCGAGAAGTCGACGAGCTGGAACGTGTACACGTCGCGGCCCGCCGAAGACTCTGCCGGCAAGGCCGGTGAGGGCTGCACCGCCCCGATGTTCTCGTACCCGGACGCGCCGGCGGTGCCCGCATCGACCAGCACGACGCCGCCCTCTGCCCTCACGCCGGCCACGTGGTCGTTGCCGTACGCCACGACGAGCTCTGCCCCCGCCTCCCTGGCAGACGCCACGACTGCCGCCGCCTGCCGCAGGTCGTGGACGAGCACCATGCGGGGCGGCGGGTCGCCGAGTCTCCACAACGCATCCAGACGGATGGAGGCCGCCGCCAGCCGCCCTTCGTCCGAATCGACCTGGGGCTCCTCGGCGACCGGGTCGGACGTCCCCAGGATGGTCACCCCGGCGACGGTCACGGGGACTCCCCGCAGCTCCTCGAACCCCGCACGGCGGAACACCCGCATGGCCGGCTCGTCCTCGTGGTTGCCGCCGACGAAGAACACGGGCACCTCAGGCGCGCCGAGGACCCTGACGACCACTTCTGCCTCCTCTGCTGTTCCGCGATCGGTCAGATCGCCGGCGAAGAGGACCGCGTCGACGGGCTCGCCGCCCCCGGCGGCGAGCCGCGCCGCGGCGCGCGCGCCGAAGAAGTTGTCGTGGATGTCGCTGGCGAGCAGGAACCGCACGACGTCGGCGCGAGCCGGGCGGCGCGGCTCGGTGACCAGCTCAGTAGCCACCGCCTCCAGCCCGTCGATGTAGTCCTGGAGGCGGACGAGCCTGTCACTCTGGTCGCCCCCCTGACTGAGCGCGCGCAGCAGGGGCAGGACCTCCGGCACCCGTGAGGCAAGGCCCGCGTAGCGGACCTCGGGCGAGCGGTCCAGGGTCGCGTACGTCGCGAGTACGAAGGCGCCGCCGAGCAGCAGCGCGGCGGCGGCGCCCAGCGCGGCGCCCCACAGCAGACGCCACCGGGTCAGACCGCCGGCGATCAGCGCCCCGGCCGCGACCCCGGCCAGCAGGATCCACGGGATCCGGCCCAGCAGATAGCGGCTGAAGGCCGCCCTGGCTCCGCCCGGCAGTTCCGTCAGCCGGTTCATCGCGTTGCCCCGGATCGCGGCCTCCGTCTGAGCCGGCAGCTGGTACTCCATGACCACATCGACCGGTGTGCGAGGCGTGCGAAGCGAGAGCTCGCCCGCCGGTCCCAGCGGCAGCACCAGCTCACCGCCCCGCCACGCCGGCCGCAGCTGGAACGTCACCGACCCCGTGGAGACGAGGTACGTGCCGGGGGCCAGCACCTGCAGCATCCCGAGCACGACCAGCAGCAGGAGCGCCGCGCGCAGGACGACCGCCGCCGCCCCGCGCCAGCCCCGGCGGCCGCCGGCGACCGGATCGTCCGGGGGGCTCCCACCGGACACCGATCCATGCTGCCTTTCGTCGCCCATGATCGTCTCGACTCGTCCCGCATTCGCGTCGCGCCTCTCGGCCCAGGCGAGAGGTTGCCCGCGAAGGTGGGTATGCTATACTTCCGTGCCTGCCGGCACGGCCGGCACCCTTCGGTGGGGGTATAGCTCAGTTGGGAGAGCGTTTGGCTGGCAGCCAAAAGGTCACCGGTTCGAGCCCGGTTACCTCCACCACCATCTCCCTCCCCTGAACAGGGTACGCGCTGCACATCGGCACGGCGACCCGCGCCGGTGTCGTTCGCCGTCCACCCGGACCGGCGCTCCACATGCACGCGCGTCGCACGCAAGACGGCGCGGCGCCGGACCACGGGCCCACGGGCGGACGCAGGCTCCGCCTCGAAGGTCGCCGCCGGAGCCGCCGTCGGGACTCGGGCACGTCCAGCGGAGCTCTCGCTCCCGCCGAAGCCGTGCCGCATCCCCCGAGGGGCCGTTTCAGACCTCAACACCCGGGAACGGTCGTCGTACGGGCCGCCCCAACGACGACAGCCGGCGGCCCGGGTCCCAGCAACCCCGAGGTGAGCCATGTGCTTCGAGTATACAGAGAGGATCCAGCGCCTCGAAGAACAGCGCCGGCGCGAGGATCTGGAGCGGCGTCGCCGGGATGAGACAAAGCGCGAGCGTATGACGCTCGAGCGGCTCGACTGGACGCCCGAAGAGCCCGTTCAGCCCCGGGACGAGAAGATCCCGGCCTGACGAAAGGAGCGGCGGCCCGCCCTCGAGGGGCGGGCCGCCGCCCAGTGTTCGCGCAGACACCCGACGGCGCCTGCTCACCTCACCCCGGCGTGTTCCGGCTCCTCCATCGCCGTCGTCGGTGCCACACCCATGAGAGCGACGGGTCCGGCCGTCGGGTACAGTGGCGCTGACGTTGAGTCCCATGATCGAACCTCATCGACCCGGGACGCGAAGCAGAGGGAAGGACCGGCCACGCACACGCACGTCCTCGAACCAGCCGCCGTCGCCAACTGCCGGCTGTGGGAGATCGACGCGCTGCGCGGTCTGGCGATCGGGGCGATGGTCGGCTTCCACGCCGCCTGGGACTGGGCCTACTTCAATGACGCCTCGCTCGGTCCCGGCTCCGCGTGGGTGTCGGGTCCCATCGCCGCATCGTTCATCACCCTGCTGGGCGTCTCCATCTCGCTCGACCGCGACCGCTCACGCGCCGTGGGACGATCGCTGGCCCTGCGCGCCCTCCAGCGCACGGCCCTCATCGCCGGAGCATCCGCCCTCGTGACGCTGGCCACCTGGCTGGTGCTCCCGGACCGCTTCGTCTTCTTCGGGATCCTGCACCTGCTCGCGGCCAGCACGCTGCTGGTCTCGGCGACGGCTCGCTTCGGCGCCGTCGCGAACGCCCTCCTCGGCGCCGCCGTGCTCGCGGTGGGATGGAGCGGGCTCTTCGACGGCGCCGCACCGGCGACCTGGCTGACAGTCCTGGGCTGGTCGTCTCCGCAGGCCACGGTGGACTGGTACCCCCTTGCCCCGTGGGCCGGCTTCGCCTTCCTCGGGTTCGCGCTCGGGCAGGCCTTCTATCCGCGCGGTCGTCGCAGCTACTCCCTCCCCCACTGGGAACGACAGACGGCGCCGCTGCGGCTCATGGGCAGACACTCGCTCCTGATCTACCTGACGCACCAGTTGGTCCTGTTCCCCGTCGTCTGGCTCGTCGCGGCCGTCCTTCCGTAGTCGTCGCAGCCGCCGTTCCGTCGTCGATGCGGCCGCGCCTCCGCAGTCCAGACCGCGGCCGCCGAGGGCCGCGACACCCCACCGGCGGATCCGGGCACAGTATCCCCGACAGCGGCTACACTAAGGTATGAGCTTCTCCCGTGGCCTGGCCGTCTTCATGCTCCTCTGGTGGACGCTCGTCGTGCTGTACCCGGACCCCACGGTGCTCGTGCAGAGCGCCCGCGCCATCGTGAACCCCGAGGCGGACGCGGCAGCCGCGGCCGACCTGGCGGCCCGCCTGCCCGCCGACCCGCGGGAGATCGAGGCCGAGGTGCTGCGGCTCATGCCCTACGCCACCGACTGGGAGGTGCAGGGCGTACCCTGGCGCTTCCCGACCGCCGCGCAGGCGATCGCCGACGGGCGCGGTGACTGCGAGGCACGCGCCATGGTGCTCATGAGCGTGCTGGAGGCCAAGGGGATCCCCCACGAGTTGCGCAGCTCCCTCAGCCACATGTGGGTCGACTATCCGGGCAAGCTGCCGACGGCGATCGAGAACGACGCCCTCGTGCTGGCGGACCGCGGAGACGGCGGCTTCAGGCTCAGGCTGCCCGACGACTTCGATCTGAGCCGGGAGGTCGAGAGCAAGATCGCCCTCTTCTGGGATCCGATGCCCTGGGAGCGGCGGATCCTCCTGCCCGCCGGGCTGCTGCTCCTCGCGGCCGGGCTGAACCTCGCGGCGTCGCGCCGTCCGCTGCACGTCGGACATCGGCAGGCACGAGCCGGCCGTGCGCGCGCCGGCCGGCCACGCAGGCGACGCGGCCTGCGCGGAGCCTCAGCCGGGGTTTAGGGGCCCTCCCACGCGGAAAGGTATTCCCGCGAGACGCAGTCGGGGAAGGCGACTGCGCGTGACGAGGTCCAGGAGGCGCGTATGGAGGACAAGCCGCAGTTCCGCGTCGACTACGAGGCCACGACCGACAACGTCGGCGTCGTGATCCTCGAGGGAGAGATCGACATCTACTCCGCGCCGGAGTTCAAGGAAGTGCTGGTCAACGGCATCGAGGGAGGCGCGAAGCGAGTGATCGTCGACCTGTCCGGGGTCACGTTCATCGACTCGACGGCGCTCGGTGTCCTCGTGAGCGGCGCGAAGCGCGTGCGGCCTCGGAACGGCAACCTCGACATCGTCTGTACCGACGAGAACATCATCCGGATCTTCGAGATCACGGGCCTCGATCGGATCTTCGGGATCTTCCCGAGTCGGGCCGAGGCCCTGCAGGCGGCGGCACAGTAGGCGAGAGCCGCCGACCACCGAGTGGCGGACGCCGTCAGGTCACGCGGCGGCCGCGGGGGCGACCAGCATGGAGTCTCGCAGCACAGGAGTGGTTCGGGCGACGGACTCCGTGACGTGGCCGACGTCATGCTGAAGACCAGGACATACGGGGCGGGACGGATCTGTAAGGTGGACGGCTGCGGCACACGCCTCTCCGCGTACAACCCCTCCAGCGTGTGTGCGCTGCACGGCGGGGCCTGGCGTGAAGACCTCCAGAGGACGGCCCGCAGGGCCGCGCAACGCGAGGAGATCAGCCGGCGTTGCGCGTTCGACCGCTGCGGTCGCGAGTTCACGACGACCAATCCCGCGAAGAAGTACTGCAGCGACGCCTGCCGGATGAAGGCCTTCCAGGCGCGCATGGTGGAGTCGCGCCGGACCGGCGCGGCCGCGACGCCCGTCCGCCGGGCGTCCTGACCCCAGGGAGTCGCTGTTCCCGCGATGCCCGGCTCGGTCCGGGCGGAGTGGCACGCCTGCGCGCCTACATCGCCGGGGCGAACGCGGGTGGGATCACCGGCACGGCGCCGCCAGTCAGGCTGTCCCGGGCTGCCTCCACCGTCTCGAACACGGGCACCACGTTCGCCAGCCCGACGATGCCGAAGACCTTGCGGACCTGCCCTCTCGGGCGCACCAGCAGCAGCTCTCGCTTCCGGGCACGCAGCGTGGACGCCAGGCGGACCAGGAAGGCGATGAAGCTCGAGTCGACGAACGTCGTGCCGGCGAGGTCGATCACCAGGTGATCCTGGTGGTACAGGGGGCCGAGCGTGCGCCGCAGGAAGCGGTCTATCTCCGGGACCGTGTCCAGGTCGTACTCTCCCTCGAGCTCCAGCACCGCCGGTCCTTGTCCGTCCCCCACCGACACCTTCAGCTTGGTCTTCGCCTGCGCAACCTCGCGGGCTGCCGCTCGAGCAGTCAACGTCTCCCCCCTATGTCAGTCAAGGCTGCGCCACCCCGGCGCAGCGGCCGCCGTGCAGTGCTGTGAGCGCGTGCCCCCGGCTGGGGGCGCATGTCCACGCTAGGCCAGCACCGCGGAGGAGTAAAGGTCGCAGCTGAGAGTATTGGCAGGTTCCGGCCTGAGCCTCTCGCCAAAGCTGAGCGATGACGCGGAAGACTCGACCAGCGCTCGAGGCGGCCTCAGGCAGCGCTGGAAGGCGGGAGCTCCTCGAAGACGGGCGGCGCGGCATAGCCGGCCGCCCGGAGGTGCGTCAGGCCTGGTCGGCGCGAGCCGCGGCCTTGAGCTTCTTGAAGCGCGGCTCGCGCTCCTTGAGCACGGTGAGCACCGGCCCGGACACGAAGAAGGTGGAGTAGGCGCCGAGCAGGATGCCCATGAGCAGGGCGAACGCGAAGTCCTTGAGCGTCTCGCCGCCGAAGAGCAGCAGGCAGACGACAGGGAGCAGGCTGGTGACCATGGTGTTCAGCGACCGGGTGAGCATCTCGATGAGCGACTCGTTCACCAAGGCGGCATAGGTCGTACGCGTGAGCTTGCCCTCGTTCTCGCGGATGCGGTCGAAGACGATGACGTTGTCGTACAGCGAGTAGCCCATGATGGTGAGCACGGCGGCGATGGTGGCCGTAGTGACCTCGCGGCCGGTGAGCGAGTAGATGCCGACGACGATGAGGGTGTCGTGGACGACGGCGGCGACGCCCGCGAGCGCGTACTTCCACTGGAAGCGGAAGGTGACGTAGCCGAGGATGAGCAACAGGGCGACGCCGATCGCCTTGAGCGACGAACTGACGACCTGCCGCCCGAACGAGGCGCTCACGGTCTCGACGCCCCAGACCTGCTTCCCGTCCGACTCCTCGATGACGAACCGCTCGTCGAGCGCGTCGCGCAACTCTGTCTGCTGAGCCTTGGACAGCATCGGCACCTGGATCTGGAACCCCTCCACGCTGGCACCGGCGACACTGGTGGTCTGCTGGATCTGCGCGTTGTCGTACCCGGCCTCCGAGACGGCATCACGAAGGTCGCCCAGTGCCGGCGGCTGCTCGAACGACACCGTGATCCGCGTCCCCTCCTGGAACTCCAGCCCGAAGTCGAGGCCCTTGACGGCGAGACTCCCGATGCTGACGGCGATGAGGATGCCGGACACCGCGAACCACCAGACCTTGTGGCCCATGTAGTCGAACCCGTACAGGCGGCGGAAGAACGACACCGCTACCTCCGCTTCTTGCGCTTGCTGGTGGACTTGCGACGCGGCGTGGTCGGACGCGCAGCACCTGCGCCGTCCCCGCCCGCCGCCTCGATGGCCGGCTCAGGCGTGGCGCCCGCGCTCCGGCGTCCGGCGCCGCGCGCCGCTCGCGCCCGCTCGGCCTTGGCCTGCTGGATGTGCGACGGCTTGACGCCCATGAGCGAGGGCCGGTTGAAGAAGGCGAACCCGGCGAGCACGCCGAGGATGGCGCGCGTGAAGAGCACGGCGGTGAACATGCTGACGATGACGCCGAGCATGAGCGTGACGGCGAAGCCCTTGGGCTGCGACGTGGCGAAGATGAACAGTACGAGCGCCGTGAGCAGGGTCAGGACGTTGGCGTCGAGGATGGTCTTGAAGCCGAGTGCGTACCCGGAGTTGACCGCCGAACGCACGGTCTTGCCCTGACTGACCTCTTCCTTGATGCGCTCGAAGATCACGACGTTCGCGTCGGCCGCCACCCCGATGGTGAGGATGAGACCGGCGATGCCCGGCAGCGTCATCGTGACCGGGATGACGTTGAAGAGCCCCCAGAGCAGGATGCCGTAGACGATCATCGCGAGGTCGGCGACGAGCCCGAGGAACCGGTAGTACAGGAGCAGGAAGATGAGGACCAGGCCGAGGCCGGCGAGGCCGGCGACGAGGGCCTGGTCCAGCGAGTCCCGGCCGAGGGTGGCCGACACCTGCTGCTCGTAGGAGGTCTCCAGCTTGACCGGCAGGGCGCCGGTGTTGAGCACGAAGGCGAGATCCTTGGACTCCTGCACCGTCATGCCGCCGCCGCTGATCTCGGCGCCGCCGCTGATGCCGTCCCGGAGCGCGGGGTCGGTGTAGTCGATCATGGGATCCGACTCCATGACGTTGTCGAGCACGATGGCGAACGTCTGCGGCTCGCTCTTGAGCAGACCCTGGCGGTAGAGCTCGCGCGTGATCTCCTGGAACCGGGCGCTGCCATCGGCGGTGAAGTCCATGACCACGTTGGGGGCGCCCGCCTGGTCGAAGCTGGCGCGGGCGCTCTTGATGGCCTCGCCGGTCATGGCCGGGGGACGGGTGTACACGAACCACTGCTCGGGGATGTCGTTGGCCTGGTCCGCGGGACTCACGACCAGTGAGTGGCCGTCGGACGTGCCCTCTGCACGGAGCTGCTCGATCTCCGCGTCCGAGGCGCCCTGCCGGCTCAATTCCTCGAGGGCGGCTTCCTTGCTCTCCACAGGGCCGACGGGGCGCGACTTGGCGTCGTCCTTGAAGAACTCCAGCTGCGCCGTCTTGCCGATGACGGTCAGCGCCTGGTCGGCGTCGGTGACGCCGGGCAGGGCGATGGAGATCTCGTCCGCGCCCTGCGTCTGGATCTGCGACTCGGTGACGCCGAGCCCGTTGACGCGGCGGTCGAGGATGCCGACCGTCTGGTCCAGCTGCGCCCGGGTCGGCTGCTTGCCGTCGGCGGTCTTCGCCGTGTAGACGACCTCGAGCCCGCCCTGCAGGTCGAGACCCAGGCGGGTCTTCTCGCTGGGCGGGATGATGTAGTACAGCGAGACCACCACGAGGGCGGCCATCACGAGCAGGATGATGAGGTTACGGTGCTTTCTCACGTGATCACACAGTCTGCGGCCCGGTTTGGGCCACCAAGCGGTAGAGGGTACCGGACGCCAGGCACGCGTGCAACTGACCCACGCTCAGGAGGATCGGCGCGGCCGGTCCCGTCGGTCTGGTCACAGCCCGCGTTCAGCGGTCGCGCAGGAAGCTCGGGATGTCGAGGACGTCGTCGTCCACGTCGAACGAGGACTTGGACTCCTCGGCGAAGAGCGGCGTTCCCTTGGGCTCCTTCTCCGACGTCTCCTGCCGCACCGGCTGCTCCCCGCCGGCCGGGCGGTCGAAGCCGGTCGCGATGACCGTGACCCGGACCTCGTCGCCCAGGGACGGGTCGATGACGGCGCCGAAGATGATGTTGCAGTCGGCGTCGGCCGCGCTGCTGATGATCTCCGCGGCCTCGTTGATCTCGAAGAGCCCGAGGTCGTTGCCGCCGGTGATGTTGAGGAGGATGCCGCGCGCGCCCTCCACGCTGGCCTCGAGCAGCGGCGAGCTGATCGCCGCCCGCGCAGCCTCCACGGCGCGGTTCTCGCCGCCCGCCACACCGATGCCCATGAGCGCCGAGCCGGCGTCCTTCATGATCGTGCGCACGTCGGCGAAATCGAGGTTGATCAGCCCCGGCACGGTGATGAGGTCGGTGATGCCCTGCACGCCCTGGCGCAGCACGTCGTCGGCGACCTTGAACGCCTCGATGACCGACGTGCGCCGCTCGACCACCTGGAGCAGCCGGTCGTTCGGGATGATGATCAGCGTGTCGACCTTCTCGCGCAGGCTCGAGATGCCGTCCTCCGCCTGCCGCGCGCGGCGCTTGCCCTCGAAGGCGAACGGGCGCGTGACCACGCCGACGGTGAGCGCGGCGAGCTCCTTCGCCAGCTCGGCGATGACCGGAGCCGCGCCGGTACCCGTGCCGCCGCCCTTGCCCGCCGTGACGAAGACCATGTCGGCGCCCTTGAGCGCGTCGCGCAGTTCGTCCTTGCTCTCCATGGCGGCCTGATAGCCGATGGTTGGGTTGGCGCCGGCTCCGAGGCCGCGG
>JAAZAR010000104.1 GCA_012514235.1 Actinomycetota bacterium | reverse complement strand
CGGGCCGATCCCGCCGCCCTCGCCATGGGTCGACGGACGGTACGGGCGTGGGAGTTCCTCGCGCGGCTATACTCGGTGCCGACCAGAACCGCCACCCCATCACGCCGAGGTGACCATGAAGCCACGCACGGTCCGCGAGAACGTCTACCTCATCGGCGCGGTCGACTGGGACAGGAGACTGTTCGATTCCCTCATCCCGCTGCCCGACGGCACCAGCTACAACGCCTACTTCGTCCAGGGGGCCGAGAAGAACGCCCTGATCGACACCGTGGACCCGGCCAAGTGTGCCACGCTCATGGCCCAGCTCGACGAGCTGCCGGCGCCGGACTACCTGGTCATCCACCACGTCGAACAGGATCACTCGGGCTGCACGCCGCAACTGCTGCAGCGGTTCCCGGACCTCACCGTGGTCTGCAACGAGAAGGCCTGCGCGATGCTGATCGACCACCTGCACGTGGACGACGCGCGCTTCCACGTGGTCGCCGACGGCGACACGCTCAGTCTCGGCGACAAGACGCTGACGTTCCTCTTCACGCCCTGGGTGCACTGGCCGGAGACCATGAGCACCTGGCTGGGCGAGGACGGGGTCCTCTTCAGCTGCGACTTCTTCGGCTCGCACTACGCCACGAGCGACGTGTTCGCCGACAAGCACGAGGTCTACGACGGCGCCAAACGCTATTACGCCGAGATCATGATGCCGTTCGGCGCCCAGGTGCTGAAGAACGTCGACAAGGTGACGCAGTATCCCATCCGGATCATCGCTCCCAGTCACGGACCGGTGTACGACGATCCGGCCTTCATCATCGAGGCGTACAAGGACTGGGCCGGCGGGGAGCCGCAGAACGTCGTCTGTCTGCCCTACGTGACCATGCACGACAGCACGCGGATGATGGTGGACCACTTGACTGCGGCGCTCACCGACCGCGGCGTCGCTGTGGAGCGGTTCGACCTTACGACGCTCGACGCGGGCGAGCTTGCCAGCTCGCTGGTGCACGCCGGCACCGTCGTCCTCGGGACTCCGACGGTGCTCACCGGACCGCACCCGCTGGCCATGTACGCCGCCGTGCTGGCCAACGCCCTGCGGCCGAGGACCAAGTACGCCACGGTCGTCGGGTCGTACGGCTGGGCCGGCAAGACCGTCGAGACGCTGGCCGGCCAGATGAACAAGCTCAAGGTCGAGTTCCTCGAGCCGGTGCTGGCCAAGGGCATGCCGCGCGCCGAGGACTATGCGCGGCTCGATGCCCTGGCGGACACCATCGCCGAGAAGCACAAGGACCTCGCTCCGCGGAGGTTCGCGGACCTCACCGTCTGCGCGACCGACGTCTGAACGGGAGGTCGGGGCGCAAGGGCCGGGGGCTCAAGCGCGCACGCCGCGGCGGGACGGTGTCCGTCAGCCGCCGTTGGCGCGCAGGTAGCCCTCGGCGATCTCTCTGAGCCGGCTGCGGTCGAACGGTCGTCCGTGGCCGGGGTAGACCACGTCGACCTCCAGCCGGCGCAGCAGGTCCATCGTCCCCAGATACTGCCCGACGTCCGACTCCGGCAGCGTGTCGATGAGCCCTCCGTCGTACACGGCATCGCCGGAGACCAGGGCCCGCTCCTCGTGGTCGATGAGCCCGATGCTGCCCGGCGTGTGACCCGGCAGGTCGACGATGGTGAACCTGCGGCCTCCGAGGTCGATCTCATCGCCGCCGCGGACGAAGTGGGTCGGCTCGGCCCGACCTGGCCGGAAGGTGTAGGGGTCGAAGCCGGGGGAGGGCACGGCGTCGATGAGCAGCGGCGGCGGGACGAACCCGCTCTCGGCGAGGCGGGCGCGTAGGGATTCCGACCAGAGAGCCGAGGCGAGCGCAACGCCGCCGTACGTCTCCTCCATGAGGTCCCGGTCTGCGGAATGGAGCAGTCGCCGCCCGAACTCGTGGAAGCCGCCGATGTGGTCGATGTGCGCGTGCGTGCACACGCACACCGTGTGGCGCGGGCGCCCTGCGTGCGCGAGCCGCGCGAGGAAGGGCGCCAGGGCACCCACACCGTTGCCCGTGTCCACGAGCAGGTCGCGATCCCGTCCCCGGAAGTACCAGATCCCGGAGCGCAGCATCTCGTCCACGTGCGGCTCCGTGATCAGCGCCGTCCGTGCAGTCACCCACGTCAGCCAGAACCAGTCAGCGGCGACGGGGAGGTCCGGTCCTGTGGGCCGGCGAGCTTCGTCCATGCCTCCATCCTTCCGGCGAGGGAGGGCGGGCGCAAGCCGCGACTCCGATAGACTGTCGCCGTGCTCACCATCCTCACAGGCCTGTTCTCGGCGCTCTCGTATGCCACCAGCGACATGTTCTCGCAGCGGGTGACGAGAGAGACCCGCGCACTCACCCAGATCGTCTGGGTGCTGGGCATCGGCGCCGTCATCGTCGTGCCGGTGGCGCTGGTCCTTCGCGGCCTCCCGGACGACGGCGAGTGGGCGGGCGCCGGCCTTGCCGCGCTGGCCGGCGTCCTCTACTTCGGCGCCCTCTACTTCCTGCTTCGTGGCCTGGACGTCGGCGACCTCGGCCTGGTCTCCGCGCTCGTCTCGTTGCAGGGTGCCTGCCTCGCCGTCACCGTGATCCTGCTCGGCGAGCCGGTGACGCCGGTGCTGGCGCTGGCCCTCGTGCTCTGCGTCGCCGGCGCCGTCCTGACGTCGTTCGAGGGGCGCGCGGGATCGACGCGCGGCGCACCGTGGGCGTTCGCCGCCGGGCTTCTCTTCACGGGGGTCATGCTCTGCTACAACTACGGCGACATCGACTGGCTCTCGCAGGCGGCGATCTCGCGCAGCGTGTCGCTGCTCGTCGCGCTGCCCGTCGCTTTGCTGACCGGCAGCGTCGCCGTACCACGCGCCCTGCGTCCCAAGGCGGCCGGCGCGGGCATCCTCGAACTCGCAGGTCTCGCTCTCCTCACCATCACCTTCGCGCTGGGCCCGGCCACGGTGGCAGGGGTGACCACCACGCAGTTCGGCACCTTTGCCGTTGTCCTGGGCTTCGTGCTCCTCCACGAGCGCCCGAAGCCCAACCAGTGGGCGGGCATCCTCTGCACCCTCCTCGGTGTGAGCCTGCTGGCGGCGGTCGTCTAGGACTGCCCCCGCGAGATTCCCGGCGCCGCGCGGGGCGTGGGCGTCGGGCGCCGCTGTTACCGGAGGCTCCCATTCGGTAGACTTCTTGGCACCTTCCGGGGATCCGGCCCCGCACCTGTGGGGAGCCGTGCCGCGCCCGGCCGTTCGCGAAGGAGACCACACCCCATGGCAGCCAACATCATCGACGACAGTCATCTCGAGAAGACCCAGGAGATGTTCGCCAAGTGCCAGGAGGTCATCTCCGGCGGCGAGTCCAGCTACGCCCGTCTCATCGGTACGCGCCCCATCGTCATGGAGCGCGGCGAGGGCGCCTACTTCTTCGATGTGGACGGCAACGCGTACGTCGACTGGTGTCTCGGCTACGGCCCCATGATCTTCGGCCACCGGCCCAAGCCACTCCTCGACTCGATCATCGTGCAGATCACGCAGGGCGGGATGCTCTACACGTTCCCGCACGAGCTCGACTACGAGGTGGGCCGCAAGATCGTGCAGGCCGTCCCCGGCATCGAGCAGCTGCGCTTCGCCAATTCGGGCTCGGAGGCCACGCAGGCGGCGATCAGGCTCGCCAGGGCGTACACGGGCAAGGACAAGGTCATGAAGTGGGAGGGGAGCTACAACGGCTTCCTCGACAGCCAGGCGTACTCGCACGTACCGGCGGCCGACGCCTGGGGGACGGAGAAGTTCCCCCGCACGCTGCCCTCGGGGGCCGGCATCCCCAGGGTCATGGAAGAGACCGTGGTGGTGGCGCCGTTCAACGACATCGAGGCCGTCGAAGTGCTCGTCAAGCGCCACCGCGACCAGCTCGCGTGCGTGCTTGCGGAGCCCATCCTCGCCGACGCCGGCATCATCCAGCCCGTGCCCGGCTTTCTCGAGGGCCTGCGCCGCATCTGCGACGAGAACGACGTGGTGCTGATCTTCGACGAGGTCATCACCGGGTTCCGCGTGTCGCTCGGCGGCGCGCAGGAGCTCTACGGCATCACGCCGGACATCACCTGCGTGGCCAAGGCGGTCGGCGGCGGCACGCCGGGCGCCGCCGCGTTCGGCGGCAAGAAGGAGCTCATGGAGCTCGAGGCTGACGGCACGGTGCTCCACGGCGGCACCTACTCCGGCAACCCCATGACGCTGGCAGGCATGAACGCCGCGCTCGACATCCTCATCAACGACCGCGAGCGCGTCTACGGGCACCTCAACACCATCGCCAACGCCATGGTCGCCGGCATGCGAGGCATCTTCGAGGAGAACGGCGTGCCCGCCTATGTGAGTCAGGTCGGGCCGATGTGGCAGGTGTTCTTCGGCCACGAGGAGCCCGTGACCAGGTACCGTCAGGCGAGGGCCAGCGACACCCGGTTCTTCGAGCAGCTGCAGACGGAGTGCCAGGCGCGCGGCGTGTACTTCCACAACTTCAACTTCGAGCGGTTCTTCGCCAGCACGGCCCACACCAAGACCGAGGTGGACCGCAGTCTCGAGGTGATCGCCGAGGCGACGAAGATCGTCAAGGACCGCCTCGGCGTGCCCACCGCGGGCTGAGGCGCAGACGCTGACCGGGGGCAGGGCGCCGCACGGCGACCCTGCCCCTCTTCTTCTCTGCGCCGCTCGTGCGCGCCGGCGGGATGTAGACTCCACCGGACGCATGACTTCCGCGGGGTCTACAGCCGGTGCAGGACGCACCCGGCGGCGGCGAGCACTCGCCGCCGCGCTCCTCGCGGCCGCGGAGCCGCGGCGCGGCGAGCCGGGCCAGATGCGAGTCGCTCGTGGCCCGCCATGGCGAGCGACATGCTGCAGGTGCTCGCCTTCGCCGTTCTCGGCATCCTGCTGTTCTCACCGCTCTCGTGGCGCATGGCGTACGTGTGGGCCATCGTGCCCATGGCGCTCGTCCTGTCGGCGCCGCCGAAGCAAGGGACGCGTCTGCAGTACACGCTCGTCGCCTGCGGGACGGTGCTGACGTGTCTGCCGGTGTGGGATCATGCGGTGCTCGATTCGCTGGAGACGATCGGCGCCGTGCTGGCGGGCGCCGGGCTCCTCGCTCTTCTCCTCCGCGGGGCTTCGCGCGCCGACGACGACGTCGTCCTGGCGCCCGGCGAGGAGGCTCAGCGGATGCTGAGCACCCAGAGCGACTGATAGACGACGACTGCGGCGAACACGGCGACCAGCAGCGCCGCCGCCGCTGTCGCGACCCGGTACACCCGGAGGCGCCACAGCAGCAGCGCGCCGACGGTCACGATGCCCACCTTGAAGGCGAGGGCCGGCACGGTGCCGGCGCGCAGGAAGAAGTCCATCACGCTGTTCGACTCGGTCGCGAAGCCCAGCCACATCGCGTAGCGGGTCAGCGCGAGGTCGGCTACGTTGAGCGCCCAGAGCTGGAAGAGGAGGAGCAGCAGGAGGCGGTCCCGCGCCGGGCTCGGCCGGGCCGGGGTCCTGCGGACGCGAGGGCCGCCGTTCACCGCGGCAGCCTCGTCACGACGATCGAGTGCATCGTGTCGTGGGACTGGATCCACGCGACCGTGTCGCCGCGGACGGCGACTTCCGTCACCACGCCGTCGGTGGCGGCGACCCGGACCATCCGCCGCCGGCGGCCATCACGCGGGAGCCGCCGGCCGTGCGCTCGCCCCAGACCACGGTCCGACCGTCGTAGGCGGGGCCGGACAGACCGGTGACGTTCTCCGCGATGACCGTCGTCTCCCCTCCGTCCACGGACACGGCGGAGACCACACCCGAGCCGGCACGGCTCGACGATTGGCCCCAGACGAGCGTGCGGCCGGCCAGCTCAAGCCCGGTCAGCCGTCCGCCGGGCAACCCCGCCGTGACCGGCCAGCTCGTGCCACTGGCGAGCTGGGCGGCAACGAACGGGCCCGCCCGGCTCGTCGCCCACACGACCAGGCCGCCGGAGACGACCGGGGCGCCATCGCCGGGCGCCACCTCGAACGTCCCGCCTCCGCCGATGCGCAGCCCGTTGATCGAGGGCTCTCCGATCGCGCGCGCCGAGCACCACACGGCGACGTCGCCGGAGACCGCGGGGTACGAACGTACGGACCCGACGTCGGCGAGCGGTCTGCGACGGCCCGTCCTCGTGTCGTAGACGACAGCCCGTGCGGCCAGGCTCGCCTGGCGTTCCGCCTCGAACCACACCACGTACCGGCCGTCGGCGGCCGGATCCCACGTTGTGCGCATGCCCGGCCCGGGTCCCAGCAGGCGGAGGCGTCCGTCGTCGAGTCGCAGATACTCGATGGAGGCGCCGTTCTGCCAGAACAGTCCTTCGTCGGTCAGGGCAAGCCCGCTGAACTCGCGCTGATGGCGCGCGGTGACGAGCCAGCCCTCCGTGGTCCGCCGGACGTCCGGGGGCTGGATGGAGCGGGACCGCTCGACGTGGTAGGCGGCGGCGCCCAGCGCCGAGCCGGTGGCGAGGACGGCGAGCGAAAGAAGGGCGGCGCGCAGCCAGGACGGCCGGCGCTCGGGCCGTGCGGCGCCGGTGCCGGAGGCACCGTCGCCCAAGGCTGCCGTCCCGGCGAGCGGGCGCGGAGCCGTCGGCGGCTCGACTGGTCGGCGCGGAGCCGCCGGCGCCCGCCCGCTCGACTCCTCGCCTGTCAGCCCGTCCGGCACAGGTGCATCAGGTCGGCGTACACGCCGTAGGCGGTCTGAGGCAGCAGGGCGTGGCGCTCGCAGACCAGGATGTCGCCCATGAGGTCGGTGTGGAGCAGCACGGCCAGGGACTCGCCGCCGACCGCCGCCAACGGGTGGTCCACATCGAGCTCCTCGGCGCGGAGGCATGCGCGCACGGGGCCGGCCGGCCCAGCTTCGCCGGCCGGCCCGGTCGGACCGGCCGGCTCTCGCCAGACGGAGGTCACCAGCCGCAGGCGACGGCCGGCTTCTCGCGCCCGGGTGATCCGCTCGAGCGGCACGTCGCGCAGGCTGAGCCGCTCCACGTCCGCCGGCGTGATGCCGGCGTCCATGGCCACGTTGGCGAGGGCCGCCGCCTTGCTTGCGGCATCCCAGCCGTCGACGTCGTTGCGCGGGTCGGCCTCCGCGTAGCCGTCCGCCTGGGTCTGTGCCAGGGCATCCTCGAAGCTCCGTCCGGCGCCCATGGCGTCGACGATGAAGTTGGTGGTGGCGTTGAACACGGCCTCGAAACCGAGCACCCGACAATCGGGAAGGGCGAACTCGAGGAGGCTGAATACGGGCAGTCCGTCGACGACTGCGCTCTCGCAGCGGATGCGTCGACCCGCCGCGGCGGCCGCCTGTGACACCTCCGGCCAGCTCCAGGCGATCGGTCCCTTGTTGGCAGTCACCACGTCCATGCCGAGGCGGAACGCCTCGAGGACGTGGGCGGTGGCCTCCGGCCGGTAGGGGACCGCATTCGTGGCCGCCGAGAGGTCGCCCATGACGGTGAGCTCGACGAGGACGTCGGCATCCGAGGCGGCGAGCAGGTCACGGGCCGGCAGCGGCGCCTGCGGCAGGGCCGGCCCGTGACCTGCTCGGGCCAGGACCTCGGCCGGCGTCAAGCCGGCCGGGTCGACGAGACAGCCGCGGCGCGTGCCGGCGGCGGTGACGAGAACGCGCAGCCCGTGACGCTCACGCAATACGCGCTCCTGCGCGCCGAGCAGGCGGCAGAGAGCCTGCGCGACGTGCCCGAAGCCCAGCAGGCAGAGCCGGACGGTACGGACATCGGAGGCTTCGCTTCGGGCCGGACGGCGCGGCTCTCGCGCGGGGCTCGCCGTCATCGCACCGCCCGGGCGAGGTCTGCGACCGCCTCGACGAGTCGTTCGAGCTCGCCCTGCGTGGTGTACGGGGCGAGTCCCACGCGGACGAGGCCGCCGCGCGGCGTCAGCCCGAGGAGGTCCACGAGGCGCCGCGCGTAGAAGTCCCCGTCCCAGGTGAACAGTCCACGGCTCCCGAGCGAGCGGCACACCTCGCCGGCCTGGAACCCGTCCAGGGTGAACGACACCGTGGAGGTGCGGGGAGTGTCCTCAGGCGGGCCGTAGAGCGTGACGCCGGCGATGCCGGCGAGCTGGTCGCGGAGCTGCTTCGCCAGAGGCTGTTCGTAGGCCTCGCCGGCCAGCATGCCGGCGACGACCGCCCGGCGCCGGCCTTGCAGGCCGGCGGGCAGGCGGTCCTGTACCATGCCCAGATGCCGCTCGCCGAGGTCGGCGATGAAGTCGATCGCGGCGGTGGTGCCCGCCATGCCCTCGTGATTGAGGGTGCCGGTCTCCCACACGCAAGGCGGGTCCGGCTCCTGGGTTGCCAAGCGGACAGGCTCCAGCACTGCGGTGGTCTCGCGGCGAGCGTACATGATGCCGACGTGAGGCCCGAAGAACTTGTAGGCCGAGCACAGGAGGAAGTCGCAGCCGATCGCCTTGACGTCGATCGGGCCGTGGAGCGCGTAGTGCACCGCGTCGACGACGCTGAGCGCGCCGGCTTCGCGCGCCAGCGCGGCGGCCCGCGCGACGTCGTTGACGGTGCCGACGGCGTTGGAGGCGTAGCCGACGGCGACGAGCCGCGTCTTGCCGGGCCGGATCAGCCGCTCGAAGGCGCCCCAGTCCAGGGTGCACGTCTCGAGGTCCACGGGGACCTCCCGGACCACGGCTCCACGCTCGGCCAGTCGCAGCCAGGGTCCTCTGTTGGCCTCGTGGTCCAGTTGCGTGATGAGGACCTCGTCGCCCGCCTCGATGTCACGCGAGACCGCGTCGCTGAGAAGGAAGGCGAGGGTCGTCATGTTGGCCCCGTAGCTGACCTCCTCCCAGGAGCAGCCCAGAAGGTCCGCGGCCGCCTCGTGTGCCGCCTGCACCACCGCGTCGGTCTCTTCCGAGGTGACGAAGGCGCCGTGGATGTTGCAGTTGCGGTGCGCCAGGTAGTCGGCCACAGCGTCGATGACCCGCTGCGGCGTCTGGGTGCCGCCCGGCCCGTCCAGATAGGCGGCCGGGCGCCCGTCCACCATCCGTTTGAGCGCCGGGAACTGGCTGCGGACGTAGGCGACGTCGAACGGGGACATGGGCTCACCTCGGGCCGATGTGGCAGGTACACCAGTGTATCGTCCGGTGCAGGATGCGTGCACATGGGGCAGGATGAGAAGAACGATGCCGAGCGGCGGCGACAAGACCAGGACGGGGGAGGACGGACGCGCGCGCGCCCGCGACGTCGAGCGCGCCCTCGACCATGAGTTCGCCGTCATCTGTTTCTGCTGGGACGGTACCGCCGTCCCTCATCCCGAGTCGGACGCCTCGGCCGTGCGCAGCCGTGTGGAGCGGCTGACGGCTCTGGGAGTGGACATCGCCGTCATCAGCAGTGACGGCGTGCGCGAGGTCGACGGACAGTTGCGGGCGCGGCCGGGCGTGGAGGGCCGCCTCTTCCTCTATCTCTCGGGCGGATCGGAGACCTACGTCGTCGGCCCCTCGGGGCCGCGCCTGCTCGAGCGCCGGCAGGCGTCGTCGCTCGAGCAGCAGCGCCTCGACGAGACTGCCCAGGCGCTGCGTGAACGGCTGACCGCGGCCGGCATTCGCGCCGACGTCGTCGAGGACCGTCTCAACCGGCGATGCGTCGACCTGGCGCCGGACCTCACCGGCTCACCGGGGCCTGCCCCGTCCGAGCTGCGAGGGGAGGTCGACAGGCGGCTCCGCAGGGCCGGGTTCCCGGGCGGGATCCGGGAGTGCGTCGAGCTGGCGCGCGAGCTGGCGCGCGACGCGGGCTTGCCCCATGTGGCGATCAGCGGCGACGCGCGCTTCATCGACATCGGCCTGACCGGCAAGGGCGATGCCATGCACTCCGTCGCCCGCGCTCTCGTGGCCGGCCGCGGCCGCCGGTCCCGGGACGTGCTGGTCCTGGGCGACGCCTTCGGTCAGTCCAGCGACGGACAGGGGAGCGACGCGGCGATGCTCGTTCCCGAGCTTCGGCGCGCGGTGTTCGTCAGCGTGGGCACCGAGCCGGACGGCGTGCCGCCGCAGGTGCTGCACGTCGGCGGCGGCCCGGTGACCTTCCTCGACATCCTCCACGACCAGCTGGCGATGCGCGAGGTCGTCGCGGAGCGCAGCTTCCCGACGCCGACGGACGATCCGGCGTGGCGGTTCGAGGTCAAAGGGTTCGACCCGTTCCGCGAGCGCGAGGTCGAGACGTGGCTCACGGTCGCCAACGGCGAGACCGGGACCCGCGGTGCCCTGGAGGAGGGATCGGCGATCTCGACGCCGGCCACCTTCGTCGCCGGCGTCTTCGGTGACGGCACCGGCGACCCGGCCTTCCGCCAGCCGGTGCCGGCACCCGACTGGACCGGACTGCGCCTGCTCGTGGCCGGCAGTCCGCTCACGCTCTCCAACGGCCACATCATCGACCACGAACGGGTGCTGGACCTGCGCCACGGCGTGGTCTATCGCACGTGGCGCCAGCGTCTGCGCAGCGGGCGCACGGTACGGGTGCGCACCGCCCGGTTCGCGTCGCTCGCCGACCGGCAGCTCATGGCCGTCCGTGCCGAGGCCGTCCCCGAGGACTTCTCCGGCCTTCTGGTCTGGCAGAGTGCGATCGGCGTCACCCATGCGGGAGGACCGACCAAAGAGACCGAGTTCGAAGTGCTCGAGGACCCGCCGGGCCTCGTCGCCAGCACGCGGGGCCGCAACGGCGGCGGCCACGTGCTGGCGGTGACGACCAATCCGGCCCCCGGGTCGCCGGTCGCGCGCACGCCGCAACAGGCGCGCGACGTGATCGCCGGGCGCCTCGAGCAGGGCGACCCGGCGACCATCGACCGGCTCGCCGCCATCGTCTCGGCGCGCACGAGAGTGCCCTCCGCCGAGGTCGCGCGGCGCGCCCTCGAGCGGGCCCGCGATACGGGCTTCGACGAGCTGTTGCGCCGTCACCGGGCGGCGTGGGAGGCGGCGTGGGACGCGGCCGACCTGCGTGTGGACGGCGACGTCGACGACCAGCACGCGCTGCGCTTCGCCATCTACCACATGATCAGCACGGCGCATCCGGACAAGGACACGGTCTCGATCGGCGCCCGTGGTCTGGGCGGCATGTCGTACTTCCTGCACGTGTTCTGGGACACCGAGATCTTCGTGCTGCCGTTCTTCATCTACACGCAGCCGGAGACCGCCCTGACCATGCTCAAGTATCGGTACCGCAACCTTCCCGGTGCCCGGCAGAAGGCGCAGCACATGGGGTTCCGCGGCGCGCTGTACCCCTGGGAATCGGCCGACAAGGGGGTCGAGACGACGCCGCCCTATGGCTACGGACCCAGCGGCGAGCAGATCCCCATCCTCTCGGGACTGATGGAGCACCACATCTCAGCCGACGTCGCCTGGGCCGTCTGGGAGTACTGGAAGGCCACCGGCGACGATGCGTTCATGGCGAGCATGGGCGTCGAGATGCTCCTCGAGACGGCGCGCTTCTGGGTCTCGCGCGCGGCGCTGGACGACGACGGACGCTACCACGTGCGGGTCGTGGTGGGCCCGGACGAGTACCACGAGGGCGTGGACGACAACGCGTACACCAACGTCCTCGCGCGCTGGAACATCAAGCGGGCCTTCGAGGCCGTCTCCTGGCTCGAGGGCTTCGACCCCGACTACGCCGAGGAGCTGAAGCGCCGGCTCGACATCACGGCGACCGAGCTGACCGACTGGCGCGACGTGGTGGACCGGTACGTGACCGGCTTCGATCCGGAGACGCTGCTCTACGAGCAGTTCGCCGGGTTCTACGGCCTGGCCGACGTGCCGTTCGAGAAGCTGCGCCCGCGGCCCATGGCGGCCGACCTGCTGCTGGGGCGTGACATCACGCTGGTCAGCAAGGTCGTGAAGCAGGCCGACGTGGTGATGTTGTGCCACGTCCTGGCCGACGAGATCGACGAGGAAGTGACGCGCGCCAACTACGACTACTACGAGCCCATCACCAGCCACGGAAGCTCGCTCAGCCCGGGCATCCATGCGGCCGTGGCGGCGAGGCTGCACGACGTGGACGAGGCGACCGCCTACTTCAAGATGGCGGCGGCGATCGACCTGGGCGACAACATGGGCAACGCGGCCGCCGGCCTTCACATGGCCACCATGGGTGGCCTGTGGCAGGCGGCCGTCATGGGCTTCTGCGGCATCATGCGCCGCGGGGAGGCGCTGCGACTCGACCCGCAGCTGCCCGAGGCCTGGCAGCGGGTCCGCCTTCCTCTGCGCTTCCGCGGCTCGCGTCTCCACCTCGACATCCGCTCGAGGAAGAAGGGTGTGGACGTGGGTATAACCGTCGAGAGGGTGCCGGTGACACTGCAGCTGGACGGGGTCGACCGGGAGTTCTCTCCCGGACGTCACCGCTTGCGGCGCCGGAACGGAGAAGCCTGGCAAGTGGAGACCTTATGACGCTCCTCGTCGCCGTCGCAGACGCTGCCGCAGACCGCGAGGTGGTCCGCTCTGCTCGAGCGCTCGCAGCCGCCGCCCGCTGGGAGGTGCGGGGCGTCCACGTACGCGAGGCGACGCTCCCGGAGCCGGCCAGCGCAGACCTCGAAGGGCTGGAACTGACGGCCGTCGACGGCGATCCTGTCGAAGCGCTCGAGAGGCTGGTGGGCGGCACGGCCGTCGACGCGGTGGCGTTCGGCCTCAGCTGCTCGTGCCAGTCCGGTCCCTCCGTCTCCGGTCTGGGTCACGTCGCCGAGGCGCTCCTCAACAACCAGGTCGCGCCCGTGCTGCTGGTCCGTCCCGGCATGCGCACTCCCACTGGTCTGCGCCGCCTGATCGTCCCGCTCGAGGGCAGCCCGTCCACGTCGGCGGCGATGCGCGTCGCCGACGAGGCGCTCTGCGCCCGCGGGCGGGAGATCGTGATGCTGCACGTGGTGACCGGCGACACGCCGGACGAGACCGGGAGCTTGCCGGCGCCCAGGATCATGGACCAGGAGCACTACGAGTGGAGTGCCTGGCAGGAGGAGTTCACGATGCGGTTCTCGA
This sequence comes from Actinomycetota bacterium, assembly GCA_012514235.1. GTDB lineage: Bacteria > Actinomycetota > Thermoleophilia > UBA2241 > UBA2241 > CAIXSE01. The sequence continues at coordinate 6,455 of JAAZAR010000104.1, read as the reverse complement.
CGTGTCCGGAGGGCGGCCGGCACCGGGTCGCCGTGCGCGTCGGCGACCCGGCGCAGGTGATCGCCGGGGAGGCCGACGAGGTCGAGGCCGAGCTGCTCGTGCTGTCCTGGAGCGGGAGCTTCGAGAGCGGGCACGGCGCCGTGATCAAGGAGCTCCTGTCCACGGCGCCGTGCCCGCTCCTGCTCGTCCCGAGCGGAACCGGCTGAGTCGCGTCCCGTCCGGGCCGCCCGGAGAGAGGCGTCGCGTCAGGCCTGCGAGGCGCGGGCGCGGCCCTGCTGCCCTCGACCGGGCCGCGCTGCGGAACCTGCGAGCACGGCCGGCTTGTTCCCGAACACGAGGATCAGGCCCACTCCGATGATCACGCTGGAGATGCCCACCCACTGCGGTTGCGTGAACCCGGCGAACCACTCCGGGTTCCTGCGTACGAACTCCACCAGGAACCGCTCGATCCCGGAGAGCACCAGGAACCAGCCGAAGGTCCACCAGCCGGACTTGTCGTAGCGGGTCGCGAGGCGCCAGAGGATCCAGACGACGAACGCCATGGCGATGATCTCGTAGATGGGAGTGGGGTGGACCTCGACGCCGGGTGGCGTCGGGACCATGCCGTCGGGGTAGCCCATCGCCCACGGCAGGTCGGTCGGCCGGCCGTAGTCGCCATCGCCGGCGAGCTGGCAGCCGATGCGCCCGATGGCATAGCCCATGGCGGTGGCGGGCGCCATGGCGTTGGCGATGATGTCCAGGGGTACGCGACGGACGAGGGTCCACAGGACGACGCCGACGAACCCGCCGATGAGGCCGCCGTACCAGGTGAAGCCGACGCCGCCGAAGGCGACGCCGAAGAAGTCGGCGCGGACGGCGTCCAGGTTCTCCAGCATGTAGTAGATGCGCGCCCCGACGAACCCACCCACTCCGGCGGCGACGATGAGCTCGTAGGCGAACTCCGGCGGTACGCCGCGGCGTCGCACGAGCGCCCGGACCACGGTGAGGCCCGGCACGATGAGCGCGAGTGCGGCCATGAGGCCGAAGCTGTTGAAGCGGAAGTCGCCTATCTCGAAGAGGACTGGTCGCATGGGGCTCAAGTGTAGGGGTTCAGGTCAAGGGCGGCCAGCACTCGCGCGATCGGCCAGCCTCTCCGCGAGGGCGGGGTCGACGTGTCCGGTGAGTGCGGAGGCGGCGTTGGCGGCGCCGGCGGCCGCGGCCTGGCGAAGGGCGGCCGCGGTGTCGTCGCCGCGCTGCAGAGCGAGCACGAGTGCCGCTGCGAAGCAGTCGCCGGAGCCCACCGGGTTGACGGCGCGTACGGCGGGGGTGGTGACGTGCCACTCGGCCCCGTCGAGCACCGCGACCGCTCCGGCGGGACCCAGGGTGAGCACCGCGCCGCGGGCTCCTGCCGTCACGAGGCGCCGGCAGAGCTCGAGGCCCTCGGCCGCGAGCTGTTCCGGCGCTCCATCCTTCTCGTCCGTGCATCCCTCCGCGGCGTTGCCGATCACCGAGCAGGCCTCCGCGAGGTTCACCTTGACGAGCTCCGGCCCGGCGGCGAGAGCCGCTGCGAGCTGCTCGTCCGTCGCATCGACGAGCACGCGGTAGCCCGCGCCGTGGCCGGCGCGGGTCAAGGCGGCGTAGAAGCCGGGCGAGACGCCGGGCGGTGCTGCCCCGTCGATCACCGCCCATTCACCGGGCAGGGCGGGCCTTCGGCCGGCGAGGACGATGTAGCGCTCTTCGTCGCTCGCCGCCAGCTCCGGTCCGTACTCGTAGAGGCGCGTGACGCTCCCGTCGTCCCCGAGGACGACGGTCGACACACGCGCCTCTCCATGCGTCTCGACTGTCTCGAGCTTGAGGCCCTCGTCCGCGGCGAGACCGGTGATCAGGCGTCCGCCGGGACCGGCGGCGAACCCGATGAGGCGCCCGGCGCCGCCCATGGCGAGCGTGGCGCGCAGGACGTTCGCTCCCTTGCCGCCCGCCTGCACGCGCAGGACTCGCCCGCGGGTGATGCCGCCGGGCTGCACCGGCCCGGCGGTGAGCACCCGGTCGAGGGCGAGGTTGGGGCAGATGACGAGGGTCATGGTCTCCTTGAGTGGTCGACGTGCTCGTACCCCCTGTCGCCGCCGGATACGCGTGGCGGCGGGCGGGTCCGCACCGCACGCGCACAGCGGCACACGCGTGCAGGAGTGTCTCAAGGGCTCGACGCGCACGGGCGATAAGATGTCCGCGGTCCTTTCGGCGACCGGAGGCCATGTGTCCGCAGCGCGCCACAGAGCCGGGTTCACGCTCCTCGTCCTCGCGGCCGTGGTGTCATGCGCCGCGGCAGGGTGCAGCTTCGGCGATCGGGAAGACGGCAGCCAGGCTGAGGGGCGCGTGCTCCGGCTGGTGCGCCATCAGGCGGCGCAAGCCGCCGCTGCGCTGCTCGAGGGCGACCGCGAAGGGTTCCTCTCATCGTTCCCGGCGGACGCGGGTGAAGATGCGGCGATGGCTCGCGAGGATCTCGGCGACGTGTTCGACACGCTCTCTCCGCTTCGGTGGACTTCGTTCGCCTTCCGGGTCTCGCCCGTCGACCCCGCGCAGGGCGTGTACCGCATCAGCGGGATGGGGCGGCTCGGCGAAGCGGGGCCGCCCGACAGGATCGCGGTGGTCAGGCACGTGCGGTTCGCGGGAGTCGCCGACGGCGTCTCCGTGACGGCCGATGAGACGCCGGAGGACCTGCGGTCCAGGTACCTGATGGCGCTGCACGAGCCCGTCGTGCTGCAGCGCCGCGGGCTCGTCGTCGTGGGAGAGCGGCGGGCGCGCGACCGCGCCAAGACGGTGCTGGCCGCGGCGGCGCGGGCGCGGCCGCGGCTCGAGCGGCTGGGCATCGACACCGGGCCCGCCGCCGTCGTCACCGTGTACGGCTCGGCGGGCGCCGCGCGGGCCGCTCTCGGCGTCGACGCGGCGGCTTCTCGGCTCGTCTTCTTCGCCCACCCGCCGTTGCGCATGGCGGCGGAGGACTGGCCCGTCTGCGACGTCGGCGTGATGGGACCGTGGCTGCGTGACGTCGGGGGCACGCTGGACGGCGCGCTCAGGCACGAGCTGGCGCACGCCTACACCGTGCAGTGGTTCGCCGGCGACGCCTCGCCGCCGGCGCTGCTCGTCGAGGGGATCGCCCAGGCAGCGGAGGGGGTGGACGTCGACGCCTCGCTGCGCCGGGAGGTTGAGACCGGGGACCAGCTGTGGCCGCTGCCGGGCTCCTTCGCCGACGACGACGTGTGGGCGGGCGGCGACGCGGAGGCAGTGCATCTGGGGTACCAGATCGGGGGCGCCCTCATCGGCTACGTCGTCTCCCATTGGGGCGCCGCGGAACTGCGGCCCTTCGTCCAGGCAGTCGCTGCCGCCGAGCCCACGTCGGCCGGCATGGACGAGGCCCTCCGCGGTTGTCTGGGCGTCGACTGGAGCGAGTTCTACGACGGCTGGCGCCGCTACGTGCTGGACGGCGGCTGACCGCGGCTCGCGGCCTCGGTCCGTGCCGCCCCACAGGCTCACCGGCGTCGGGCTCGTACCCCCGTAAGGTTGCCTCCCGGACCGTGCGGGGGTAGACCGTACGTGAAGCTCCTCGTCGAAAGGAGACGTGGTCATGCGCTCCAGGGTCCTCATCCTCGCAGTCCTCGTCGTCGTGGCCGCGGTCACGCTGGTCGCCGTCGCCGCGGCCGATCGGTCCGAGCCGCTTCCGACCGTCACGGCGCCGGAGCTCCTGGCTGCGATGGCCGAGGCCGACGGCCCCGAGGCCGTGAGCGGCGACGTGGCCTGGCGCAACGGCCTCTTCGGCGACCTCGCCGCGGCGAGCGGCATGGACCACGTCCCGGCCCAGTCACCGCTGACGTCCAGCGGATCCGGGCGCATCTGGGTGAGCGACACCGGCGTCAGGGTCGAGTCCCAGGGCGGCGGCGGCGACCAGGTGGTCGTCGTGAACAGCGGGCGGCGCACGGCGTGGGTGTACGACGCCGCGGAGGACACCGCGAAGAAGGTGACGGTGACCGGGGAGGCGCCGGCGGAGACCGCGTCTCCGGCGCCCGACGCAGCCATGCTCACGCCGGACGCGATCGCTCTCTTCCTGCAGCAGGTGTCCCGGCTCGCGACCGTCGAGGTCGCCGGCCAGACGGTCGTCGCCGGCCGCCAGGCGTACCGGCTGCGCATGACGCCCGCCGCCGACGACACGGCTCTCGGCTCCGTGGAGGCGGCCGTGGACGGGGAGACCATGCTGCCTCTCCAGCTCGACGTGTACGCCCGGGGGGGCGTGGAACCCGTCCTGCGCTACGGGTTCACGTCCGTGAGCTACGAGGCGATCGATCCCGACCTGTTCACCTTCCAGCCGCCCGCTGGCACCCGGGTGACGAGCAGGACTGTCGACGGCGACAGGGTGCGGCGCGAGCTGGGCGCCCACGGGGACGCCGGCCAGGAGCCGACCGGCGAGCAGAAGGCTCGCGCCGAGAAGCAGGTGCGGCGCGCGTTCCTCGCCCGCGAGCAGGTGCGCGACCTCGTGCCGTACGAGCTCGCCTGGGCGCGCGGGTACGACGCCCGGGCGTTCCGGTGGGGCCACGTCCTCAGCTCGGCAGGCCCGCTCACGGGCTCCGGGATGCCGCTGATGGGACTGCTCGCCCAGGCTGCCGGCATGACGCCGCGTGGGGCGAGCCCCGCCGATCTCGCCGAGAAGGGCGGGCCGGCGAGCGCGCTGCTCTACGGCGAGGGCCTGGGTGCCATCGTGCTGGTCCAGACCGAGACCACACCCGAGCTCAAACGGCAGATCGCCGAGGCGCGCAGCGCATCGGAGCTCCTCGGCTCGACGAGCGTCAACGGTGCCAAAGCCCTCGTGGTCGGCACCCCTCTGGGAGGCGCGGTCGTGTGGCAGCAGGACGGTACGACGCTCGTGGCCGCCGGGATGGTGCCCATGAGCGACCTGGAGGCTTTTGCAGGCTTCGTTCGTTGACGTGGACGGTAGCGTGACGCCAGACGTCGTTGACGTGCAGATGTGGAGTGAACCGGAGGGGGCGCGGCCCGGGCAGCGCAGCTGCGACGGCCGCGCCCCCATCCTCAGCACCCACATGCTGACCAAGCAGTTCGGCAGTCTGCGCGCCGTCGACGGCCTCGACATGGAGGTCTGCCGCGGTGACGTGTTCGGGTTTCTCGGTCCCAACGGGGCCGGCAAGACCACCGTCATCCGCCTGGTCCTGGGGCTGATCCACCCCACTGCCGGGTACGCCGAGCTCGCCGGCCATCGCGTGCCCGGCGAGTTGCAGGGGGCCTTGCGCCACGTCGGCGGCTTCGTCGACGACCCCACCTTCTACCCGCTCATGAGTGCGCGCCGGAACCTGCGTCTGCTGGGCAGTATGACCGGCCCGGTGAGCGAGGAGCGCATCGACGAGGTGCTCGAGATCGTCGCGCTCCGCGACCGGGCCGACGACAAGGTCGGCGGCTTCAGTCACGGGATGAAGCAGCGCCTGGGCATCGCCCAGGCGCTGCTTCACAGCCCGGACCTCATCGTGCTCGACGAGCCGACCAGCGGCCTGGACCCGCGCGGCATGAAGGACGTGCGCGAGCTCATCCGCGACCTCGGGGCGGCCGGGACGACGGTGTTCCTGAGCTCGCACCTGCTGCACGAGGTGGAGCAGGTCTGCACGCGCGCCGTGATCATCAACAAGGGCCGCGTGGTGGTGCAGGGACCGGTGAGCGAGCTGCGGCCGCAGAACGACGCCGTCAAGGTGCTCACCGGCGACCAGGGCCGCGCTGCGGACGTCCTGCGCGGCCAGTTCGGCGACGGCGGCGTCAAGGAGGACGAGGAGTACCTGGTGGTGACGGCCGATCAGGAAGCCGTGCCGGAGATGGTCCGCCGGCTGGTCGAAGACGGTGTGGACGTCCGCGCCGTGGTGCCGGCGCGCGAGCAGGGGCTCGAGGACTTCTTCCTCGAGCTCACCGGCACGGACGGGACGAGCGAGCAGTCGCACGGCAGGCCGCGCCGCGGCATCGCGCGTCTCCTCTCGAGGGGTCGAAGATGAGCGGCGGACCGCGAGAAGGCGCCGCCGCCCCGCCCGAGCCGGCGCCGAACGGCGGCACGGGCGCCGCCCCGGCGGCCGCGCACGGCAGCACCGCGGCCGCCATGCACGGCCGCGCGTGGGGCGCGCTCCGCCGGGAGTGGATCAAGCTGCTGTTCCAGCGCCGCAGCTACCTCATCTGGGGCGGCGCGTTCGTCATCCCGTTTCTCATCGCACTCGCCTTCTACCTCACGCGCAACGACCAGGGTGGTGACGGCGGTCCTGTCTTCATGGAGCGCATCACCTCCAACGGGATGTTCGTCACCCTCGGGGCGCTGACGGTGCTCATCCCATTTCTGCTGCCCATGGCGGCGGCCATGGTGGCCGGCTACATGATCGCCGGCGAGGCCGAGCTGGGGACGCTGCGCATCGTGTTGCTGCGCCCCACCCGCCGCGGCGCGT